>CAYGTG010000840.1:480-4197 GCA_964352485.1 uncultured Nannocystaceae bacterium
CGGCCCTGGGCCTGGTGCGGGCTGGACTCCTCGTCAACTTTCTCTCCCACCCGGTCGTCAGCGGCTTCACGTCCGCGGCGGCGCTCATCATTGGACTCAGCCAGCTGGGGCATCTGCTCGGGATCGACATCCCGCGCAGTCAGCATATTCACACCATCGCGCTCGCCGCGATCGCGCGGGCCGGGGAAGTCCAGCCGATCACCGTCGTGATCGGTGCCGTGAGCATCGCGGCCTTGGTGGTGCTCAAGAAGGTGGCGCCGAAGCTGCCACGAGCGCTCATCGTCGTGGCAGGGACGACCGCGGCCGTGTGGGCGTTCGATTTCGCCTCGGCGGGGGTCGCGATCGTGGGGGATGTACCCGCGGGCCTTCCGACACCAAAGTTTCCTGTGCTCCAGGGCGACACGCTGATCTCGCTGCTGCCAACCGCGGCCATCATCTCGCTCGTGGGGTTCATGGAGGCGATCTCGGTCGCCAAGACACTCGCGGCGAAGAACCGGTATGAAATCGATCCGAACCAGGAGTTGGTGGGGCTTGGCCTGGCCAATCTCGGTGCCGCGATGTTCGGCGGGTATCCGGTCACGGGGGGATTCTCCCGCACGGCGGTCAACGCTCAGGCGGGAGCTCGCACGCCCCTGGCCGGGCTGGTCACCGCGCTCGTCGTGATGGGGACGCTGCTGTTTCTGACGCCGCTGTTCTACTTCCTGCCCAAGGCCGTTCTCGCCGCGGTGATCATGACCGCGGTGTTTGGCCTCATCGACGTTTCCGAGGTCCGTCGACTCTGGGCGGTCGACCGTGCCGACCTGGCCTTGTTGGTCCTGACGTTCATCAGCACCCTCTCGTTGGGGATCCAGGCCGGGATCGGGCTCGGCATCGCGGCGTCGCTGCTGTGGTTTGTCGTTCAGACCACCCGGCCGCACGCCGCCATCCTTGGTCGCATCCCGGGCACGACGTCGTATCGCAACGTGCAGCGGCACCCGGGCGCGCAACAGATCCCCGGTGTGTTGATCCTGCGGATGGACGCGAGCTTCTACTTTGGCAACGTCACCTTCCTCAAGGAGATGATCCGAGACTCGATGGCTGCGGCGAACGAGCCTCCGACCGCGGTCATTCTCGACGCGAGCAGCATCAACCGGCTCGACTCCTCTGCGAACGCGGCGATGTCCGATATCGTTCGCTCGCTTGGAGATCAGGGCGTTCGGTTCGTGCTCGCGGGCCTCAAGGGGCCTGTGCTCGACGCCTTGCGCCGCAGTGGGATCGCGCGAGAGGTCGCCGGAGCCACGCCGCATCTGGCCGTGCACGACGCGGTGCTCGCCCTGCAGGAGGCCGAACCTGCACCCGTGCGACCCTCGGTCCGCACGGCAAGCTGATCCCCAGCCCAACCGCCCCCCACAAAGGAAGACAACCATGCTGTTTCGACAACTCTTCGACCGGGACACCGCCACGTACACCTACCTGCTCGCAGACGAGGACACGCGAGAGGCCGTCCTCATCGACCCCGTCCGGGAGCAGCTCCTTCGAGACACCGAGCTGCTCGAGGAACTCTCTTTGCGGCTGGTGTGGGTGCTCGAGACGCACGTGCACGCGGACCACGTCACGTCCGCCGGCACGCTGCGCCAGCGCTTCGGCGCCCGGACGGTGATGTCGAAGCAGGCGGGCGTGAACTGTGCGGATCTGGCTGCGGAGGACGGCGAAACGATTCGCTTCGGTCAGCACGAGATCGAGGTTCGCCTCACGCCGGGACACACCTCAGGGGACGCGACGTACGTGGTCCACGGGCAGGGCAAGGCGTTTACCGGGGACACGCTCCTGATCCGGGGCTGCGGGCGGACCGACTTTCAGCAGGGGGACGCGCGCACCCTGTTCGCTTCGGTCCACGAGAAGATCTTCACGCTCCCGGATTCGACCGGGCTGTATCCGGCCCACGATTACAAGGGCCGGACCTCGACGACCGTTGCCGAGGAGGTGCAGCACAACCCACGGCTGGGTGGGGGCCGCAGCGTCGAGGAGTTCGTCGAGATCATGGACGCGCTCAATCTTCCGTATCCAAGCCGCATCGATGAGGCGTTGCCCGCGAACAGCAATTGCGGGGTCGCGCCGTGGGCTCCGATCGACAAGACCCACGGGGGCGTTCCCGAGGTGACCATCCGATGGGTCAACGAGGAGTCCGAAGCTGCGCAGGCGCGGGTGGTCGACGTTCGCGAGCGGGAGGAGTTGGATAGCCCGCTGGGCCGGGTCTCGGGGTCGCTTCATGTCCCCATGAGCGAGGTCCTGCAGACCGTCGCGGACTGGGATCGGAGCACCAGGGTCGTGCTCGTGTGCCACTCCGGAGGGCGTTCGGGGCAGGCGGCCCTGGCCCTGCTGCGAGAGGGGTTTTCGTCCGCCGTCTCCATGCGTGGGGGCATGCTGGCGTGGGTTGACGCCGGGTACGACGTCGAACACAGCGCCCCGAGTCCCCCATGAACCCCGACCTGTGGCCCTGCTGGTAGAACGCGGGTCTGCCTGTGAGCATCTCGTCCACTGTCCTGCCGCTGGGGTGGAGCCTCCTCTTCGCGGCGCCCGCCAGCGCGCAGCCCGGGCCAATCGATCGCGGGATCGATCCGTCCACGCCCACTGCGGTCTTGGGCGCCGAGGTCGCACCGAAACCACAACCAGCTCCGGCGCGCGTCGCTTCGCGGGACGAGCCCACCCTCGAACAGGAGCTGCAACCCGAGCCGAAGCCGAAGCCGAAGCCGACCTGGCGCGGGTTTCGGATCGCGTCCGACGACGGCGCGCACAGCTTGGCGTTCGATTTTCTCGGGCAGCTCCGCGCGACGGTGCGCGACACCAAGGAGACGGATCCTCAAGCAGGATTCGCCGTTCGCCTGGCCAGGCCGGTGCTGAGCGCCAACCTTTGGGACGGCCTGGTTTCGATGCTCTTGATGCCCGAGCTCGCCGGGCCCGCTCCGTCGTTGCTCGACGCGACGGTCGTGGTCCGAGCCCATGAAGCCTTCGCCGTGCAGCTCGGCCAGTTCCGACCCTGGCTGAGCCGTGGCTTTCGCACCGGGTTGCCGGTCACCGGGCTTCCGGGGCGTGGCGTGATCGTGGACCGTTTCCGCGTCGACCGAGATGTGGGGCTGACGGTCATGGGACAGCCCTTCGGGGGAAAGCTCGAGTACTACCTCGGCGTGATGAACGGCTCGGGCCGGAACACGACCACCCTCGCCCCCTCGCCGCTGCTCACGGCCCGGATCGTCGTTGCGCCCTTGGGTCCGGTGCCCTACACCCAGACGCCCTACGTCCGGGATGTGGGTCCCCGCTCACCGCAGCGTCGCGCCGAGCCGACGAACCGCCTGGCCGTCGCCCTGGGGGCCAGCGGGTACACGGTGGCGGGTCGCGAGTCGCTCGCGCAGGCCGATGGCAGCACGCTGCGGACCGATCCTCGACGGCGGTGGGGCGCCTCGGGCGATCTCGTGGTTTCTCGGCGCCGGTTGTTTGGCCTGGCCGAGGGCTTCTACGAGCACCGCGCCGAGCTCGTGGAGCTTGGGGTGGGGGCACAGAGCGCTTGGGGCGTCTACGCCCAGGGCGGGGTGCTGACGTGGAATCCCTTCGTCGACCTGACAATGCGGGCCGGCTTCGTGGACGATGGCCGTCCGCTGGCGCCGCTCGAGCCCGGGATCAACGCGTACATCTTCGGCAACCGGGGCAAGCTCCAGCTCTCGTACCGCTGTGCCGTGAACG
>CAYGTG010000841.1:0-4192 GCA_964352485.1 uncultured Nannocystaceae bacterium
CGCCGCGCTCGCGACGCTCATCGTCATCGTCCCAGGGTTGACCTTCACCACGGCGCTGGTCGAGCTCGCGACCGGCCACTGGGCGGCGGGAACCTCGCGCATGGCCGGAGCCTTCGGCACGTTCCTCCAGCTCGCCGTCGGCGTCGCGCTGGGTCGAACGCTCGCGGTGTCCTGCCTGACCGACCTCCCCAAGGCAGTCCTCGAGGTCACTCCAATGCATCCCATCGGAGCGGTCGTCGCCACCGGCATCGCGGCGGCCTCCTTCGCCCTGATCTTCCAGGCCCGACCGAAAGACTGGCCCTGGATCGTGCTCGCTTCCATGTTCACGAGCCTCGCCCACACCGGAAGCGTGGAATTTCTCGGTCCGCGACTGGGAGCGTTTGGCGGCGCCCTCGTCCTTGGGCTCTTGAGCAACGCCTACGCCTCGGGCGGGCGGCGCTCAGCGCTGGTCCTGCTGACACCGGGCATCCTTCTGCTCGTGCCCGGCTCGGTCGGCTACCGCTCGCTCGACCTGTTCATGGCCCACGACGTGCTGGCGGGCCTCGAGACCGCGGTGGAGATGCTGATCATCGCGAGCTCCATCGTCGCCGGGCTCCTGGTGGCCACAAGCATCCTGCCGCCGCGACGCGACCTGTGAATTCGTCCTTGACGCACAATCTACTCCCGAGTAGATTGAAGACATGGTCCGCTCGCTGCCGTATTGGGTCGTGTTCGTCGTCCCGCTCATCGCGCTGGCTGGGTTGCAAGCCGGCGGCCTCGCGACGCTTGCAACCCTCGCGTTCGTCTTCGGAGTCATCCCCCTGGTCGAAGCGCTCTTGGGCCTCCGCACCGACAACGAAGACACCCAGGGCCCCACGCGTCGGTTTGCCTATGACCTTCCGCTGTATGCCTGGGTTCCCGTGCAGCTCGGGCTCCAGGTGTACGCCATGCACCTCATCCTCAGCGGTCAGCTCGTCGGCTGGGAGGCGGTCGTTGCGACCGCCTCGATCGGGGTCATGGCATCGGCCGGTGGCATCAACATCGCCCACGAGCTGATGCACCGAAAAGACCGACGGGAGCGAGCCGTTGCCGAAGTCCTGATGGGCTCGGTCACCTACTCCCACTTCTGCGTCGAACACGTCTACGGGCACCATCGCCACGTCGCGACTCCGCTCGACGCCGCAAGTTCACGCTTCGGCGAGTCGGTCTACGCCTTTCTTCCTCGCACCATCATCGGCGGCTTCCGCAGCGCGCTTCGCATCGAGAACGCCCGCGCCCGCAAACAAGGCATCTCGCGGTGGAGCCTGCGACATCGCATGACGCGCTATGGCCTGACCCAGCTCGTCGTCTACGCCGCACTCGGGTTCGCGTTCGGCCCCATCGCCGTGGCGTACTGGGCTGGCCAAAGCCTGACCGCCATCGTGCTCCTCGAGGTGATCAACTACGTCGAGCACTACGGCCTGTCGCGCCGCGAGATCGCGCCGGGTCGCTACGAGCGCATCCAGCCCCGACACTCGTGGAACGCGAGTCACCGCCTCACCAACTGGCTGCTGTTCAACCTGCAGCGCCACAGCGACCACCACTACTTGGCCAGCCGCCCGTATCACATGCTCAGGCACTACGACGACGTGCCGCAGCTGCCCGCCGGCTACGCGACGATGATCCTCAGCTCTCTGATCCCACCGCTGTGGCGCTCGATCATGCACCCGCGGGTGGAGGCGTGGATGCAGCGCGTCGCCAACGATGCACCCGCGCCGGCCGAGTCGGTCCCAGTGGGCGACGCCGCCTGATCATTCCAGCCCGCGGCCGAAGTTGAAGGCCAGGAAGTCTCGATACAGGCGCGGGGGATCGGTGTCGGGCCGCCCGAGTTTCTTGCGGACCTCGGGCAGCAGCGCCCCGCCAGCCCACGCAAGGTCGGCCGCCTTGCGCAGCACGACGCCGTAGTTCTTCTCGAGGTAGTACGCGCGAGATTCGAACCAGAACTTCGGTCTGCGCTTGAGCTTGTCTTTCATCCCGGTGGAGACCTGGCCGATATGCTCGGCACCGCTCTGCATGACGTAGTGCGTCTTCCAGCCGGCCCGCGCGGCGCGAAGCGAGAGGTCGGTCTCCTCGAAGTAGAGGAAGAAGTTCTCGTCGAACATCCCAACCTCATCGAGCATGGCAGCGCGCAGCATCACGGAGGCTCCCGAGACCCAGTCGACCGCGCAGGTCTGCGTAGGGGCGGGCATGGAGACCCTCCAGCGATCGAGCAGCCGACTGGCCACTCCGAGCCTGAGCCCCGACTCAAGCTCCGAGAACACCGAGGGGAAGCGGAAGGCAGACAGCCGCAGCTCCCCCCCCGGATGGCGGACCCGGCTGCCCGCGAGGCCAGAATCGGGCGTCTGATCCATGAAGTCGATCAGCGCCTTCATCCCGCCCGGATCGGGCAGCGCGTCCGGGTTGAGCAGGTAGAAGTACTCGGGCGGATCCACCCAGCTCAACGCATGGCGGAACGCGATGTTGTTGCCTGCGCCGAATCCTGCGTTGCGGCCCGACGCGAACACCTCGACACGATCGCTCCAGCCGCGCTTTTCGACCTCGGCGCAGATCGTCTCGTATGAGCCATCTTGGGAGTGGTTGTCGACGACCAGCGCCCGTCCTCCGATCGGCTCGAGGTCGGCCAGCACGGCCTCCACCGCCCGCAGCGTGAGCTCGGCGGTCTTGTAGTTGACGGTGACGGAGACGACCTTCATCGCGCGCCCTCCAGGGTGTATCGCATCCCACTTTGTGGTTCACCCCGCGCCGTGCGGAAATCCGCCCTTCCCGGCCGACGACA
Organism: uncultured Nannocystaceae bacterium; assembly: GCA_964352485.1. Lineage (GTDB taxonomy): Bacteria > Myxococcota_A > Polyangia > Nannocystales > Nannocystaceae > CAJXVA01. Next base: position 2,795 of record CAYGTG010000841.1, read on the forward strand.
CAGAGGCAGCTCACGGTCATCGCTGGTACCATCCCGGCGCCTGGGACCGAGTATGACGGAGTACAACCTCACCCACCTCAAGCAGCTCGAAGCCGAGAGCATTCACATCATCCGGGAAGTCGCCGCAGAGTTCGACAAGCCGGTGATGCTCTACTCCATCGGCAAAGACTCTGCGTGCATGTTGCACTTGGCGCTCAAGGCCTTCCACCCCGCCAAGCCGCCGTTCCCGTTGATGCACATCGACACGACGTTCAAGTTCAAGGCGATGACCGACTTTCGGGACGGGTATGTCGCGAAGGATCTGGGCCTCGATCTGATCGTCCACACCAACGAGGACGGGGTGAAGCAGGGCATCAACCCCTTCGACCACGGGTCGGCCGTGCACACCGACGTCATGAAGACGCAGGCGCTGCGTCAGGCGCTCAACAAATACCGGTTCGACGCGGCCTTCGGCGGCGCCCGGCGAGACGAAGAAAAGTCCCGCGCCAAGGAGCGCGTGTTCTCGTTTCGCGACGAGAACCACCGCTGGGATCCCAAGAACCAGCGACCGGAGCTGTGGAACATCTACAACGCCCGCGTCAAGAAGGACGAGAGCATCCGGGTGTTTCCGATCTCCAACTGGACCGAGCTCGACGTGTGGCAGTACATCCACCTCGAGAAGATCCCGATCGTGCCGCTGTACTACTCCGCAATGCGCCCGGTCGTCGAACGTGACGGCGTGTTGATCATGGTCGACGACGACCGGCTGCCCCTCAAAGAGGGCGAGGTCCCGATGCAGAAGATGATCCGCTTCCGGACGCTGGGTTGCTACCCGCTGACCGGCGCGGTGGAATCCGAAGCGACCACCCTCCCTGAGATCATTCAGGAGATGCTGCTGACCACCCAGTCCGAACGACAGGGCCGCGTCATCGACTACGACTCCTCCGGCTCGATGGAAGAGAAGAAGAAGGAAGGCTACTTCTAGCCGCTTGGCTCGCTGTTCTCACAGCTGTGCCCCTGCCCCCCTGACTCCGCGAGCAGATCATGTCCCACAAGTCGGACCTCATCGAAAAAGACATCAACGCCTACCTCCTCCAGCACGAAAACAAGGAGCTCCTCCGCTTCTTGACGTGCGGCTCGGTGGACGATGGCAAGAGCACCCTCATCGGTCGTCTGCTGTACGACAGCAAGATGATCTATGAGGACCAGCTCGCCGCGATTCGTCGCGACTCCGCCACCGTCGGCAACGTCGATGGTGACTTCGATCCCGCCCTCCTCACCGACGGACTCAAGGCCGAGCGGGAGCAAGGCATCACGATCGACGTCGCCTACCGCTACTTCTCCACCGCCAAGCGCAAGTTCATCATCGCCGACACGCCCGGCCACGAGCAGTACACGCGCAACATGGCCACCGGCGCG
>CAYGTG010000842.1:0-4190 GCA_964352485.1 uncultured Nannocystaceae bacterium
GCTGGCAGCGGTCTTGGTGGTCAGCGGAGCCGTGGCCGTCCTTGGGCTGCGGTGGGTTCCGATCGACGTGCTGTGGAAGCAGGCGGCGGCCCTGGACGCGATGCGGTCCTCGATGCAGACGTTCGACTTCCATCGCGTCCTGTTGGATCTGCGACGTGCCTCCGGGCCCAAACAAGTGGGCCCGATCCGGCTGGCCCGCGACTGGATGCCGACCGCGGTGTGGCGCCAGTTCGCCGCGATGCAGCACGAAGCTGCGAACCACCTGGGCCGACTTCTCGCCGCCGGATTTGCCCTGGCTGCGTTGGTCGCCTTCGCGGACGGATGGCAGGGCATCACCCTGTTGGCCATCGCTGGGTGCGCCGGTTTCATCGGGCTCGAGTTCTCGGGGTCTCTGGCCGCGACGGCGGATCAACGCGGTTTTGTCGTGCACTACCCTGCAGGCTCCGCGCACGTTCTGCGGACCCAACTCGCGACGATGCTCGGGTTGGCCCTCGGCGTCGCCGTCATCATGGTCGGCTGGCAGCTGCCCACGCAGCCCTCCGATGCCTCGGTGGCGCTGATCTTGTGCGGGTTTGGAGCCTTGGGCGCGGCCCTCCAGGCGCGACTGGGTTCACCGGACCTCGGCAAACTCGTCGGCACATTCGGCATCGGCACCCTGGGGCCGGTCCTTTGGGCGAGGGCGATGCTGGGCCCGGCGGTGCTGATGGTTGGCGTCGTCGGTTTGGCGCACCGTGTCTGGCATCACGAGGCCGGGGATCCATCCCTGTGGGTTGGACTCCTCACCGCGGTTGCAGTCGCCGCGGGTCTCGTTGCCACGCATACACTCGAACGGAATCCCGATGATTGAGGTCACAGATGTGATGAAACGTTTCGGCGAGGCCGTGGTGCTCGAGGTCGAGCAGCTGAGCCTCGACACTGGCCACTGCGCGCTCGCCGGGCCCAACGGCGCGGGCAAGACCACGCTCTTGCTGCTCCTGGCCGGACTCGAGCACCCCACCCGCGGCTCCATCCGGATCGGGGGCCACGCTGCGGGGAGCCTGGGCGCGCGCAAGCTGGTGACGTTCGTGCCCGATCAACCCGCGCTGTTCGACGACCTCACCGTGGCCGACCAAATGGCCTACGTCGCTCGCCTTCACGGACTCGCCGAGCCCCCCGCGCTCGCGTGGGAGTGCGCCGCAGCCCTACGCGCCGAAGCCCTGACGTCTCGATTCCCCCGAGGCATGAGCAAGGGACAGCGTCAGGCGTCCGGCCTGCTCGTCGCCCTCTCTCGCCCGTTCGAGGTTCTGCTGCTCGACGAGCCCACCACCGGCCTCGACGCCAACGCCAGGGCCGGGCTCATCGACGTGCTCGGCACCCTCGTCCAAGGCGGATCGACCATCGTCTCCAGCACCCACGACGATGACCTGCTGGCCTCGGCCGGGCGGGTCTTTCCGCTCGAAGCGCCAAGCCAAGTCTCCGAGGTCTCGGGCTGAACCGACCCGTCGCATCCACCCACAAATGTGGCGGATGTCGCCTGCGCCGTCTCACTGGTACCGTGGGTGCATGTTTGGACTTCGAAGGTGGCTAGGATTGGCACTTCTCGGTACGGCTTGCGGACCGGTTGTCTCCTCGATGGGGACCGATGGCGAGGAAGGCTCGGGCCCGGGAAGCAGCGATGCCTCGACCACCGCCGTGGTGCCCGACCCATCCACCACGGGGTCCTCGACCGGCACGATCGACCCGTCCACAACGGGCGACGGAACGACTGCGGGCTCGATCGGGGATACCGAGACCACAGGAACCACGGGAACCACGGCTCTGTGCCTGACCGAGGGCTGCATGCTCGACGTCATCGTGGTCGTCGACAACTCGTCTGCCATGGCGGGGGCTCAGCGCGCGCTCGCTTCGAGCATGATTCAGCTCGACGAGCAGCTGCGCGCGATCGAGGCCGACGTGCAGGTGATGTTCACCACCACCGACATGGGCAACCAGTATTGCACCCCCTTCCAACCCAAGGGCTACGCGCCTGCGATGGGCTCGCCCGTGGCCACCGCGTGCACCGACCGGCTGCAAGACTTCGTGGGGCTCGGCGCCGATGCGCCCAACGAAGCGGAGGCCTGCACGGCCGTCTGCCCCGAGGCGCTCGCTCCGAACCTCGACGTGTTCGTGGCCTTCAACGCACAGGTGCACAACCTTCCCGAAGAAGGCTCGGTCGACCTCGACGGCGACGGCGAGCTCGAGACCGCGACCGCGCAAGCCCTGGCCTGCATGGCGCCCATGGGCATCAACGGGTGCGGCTTCGAATCCCCGCTCGAGGCGATGCTGCAGGCGCTCAACCCCGAGGCCACCTGGAATCTGGGCCCGCGGCCTTTCGTCCGCGAGGGCGCGGCGCTGGGCGTCGTCATCCTCAGCAACGAGCTCGACTGCTCGGTCCGTACGCCGGCAATGATGAACAACACCGACCTCTACGAGACCAACCCCGACACGGGCACCCCAGCGCTGAGCAGCGCGCTGTGCTGGAACGCGGGCGTCGACTGCGTCGATCAGGGCGGCGGGGTCTACGACTGCCAGCCCAACGACGCCGAGAACCTCCAGCCCGTCGACCGCTACGCCGCCTACCTCGAGTACCTGTGGCAGACCCAGAACAAGCCTGTGTTCATGTTGGGCCTGCTCGGCGTACCGGCCGTCACCGAGCACAACCCCGACCCACCCTTCGAGCCCATCGAGGGCGGGCAATACGGCCTCGTGATCAGCGACTGGAGCGAGGACGACGTGCTCCCGCAGGACGCCAAGGCCGGCGTAGGCGCCGCCGACCTGCAGTTCAACTACGGCGTCGGTCCGGGCTGCTCGCGACCGCAGAGCACCAGTATCGCCCAGGCCCTACCGCCGATTCGCACGCTCGAGGTGTGCTCACGCCTGAGCGACCAAGTCGATGCGATTGGGAACTCCGTGGCAACGTGCTGCATCGAGTCGATCTGCGACGACGACTACACCAGCGGGATGCGCTGTCTGGCGAACATGCTCGTGGACAACGTGATGACCCTTCCACCGAAAGGTTGAAGCGCCGGAGATCTCCACCCTGGAGCGGGGGCGCGTTTGTAGCCGAACCCCTGCAGCAAACCGCAGCAAACCGACCGCGCGCCGCCGTAGCGGTCCCGAAAGCTCCCTGCGGGAACCCCAGGGCCACGCAAGCGAACTACCTGGGTGTGCATCGACCCGTCAGCGTTCTCGACGCGACCGTTGCCCAAGAACTCCCGGACTTCGATGAGCTCACGGTCGAAGACGAGGCGCGGATCGCCCGGCTCAGCCATCGACTCCGGGCGCAGCTCAACCTGCGACGCATCATGGACCTGTTCTGCACGCTGCCGCCCATCTCGGGCGAGTTCGACGTGTAGCAACGTTTCGTGATCGCCCAAACGCAGAGCGCCCCCGAGTGACCGCAAGGAACGCGGACTCGAAGGCGCAACGCAGCGAAGAATGACTCGGTCTTACTCGAGGTCGTACTGCTTCAGCTTGCGGTAGAGGGTGGTCTTGCCGATGTGCAGCAGACGCGCGGCTTTGCGCTTGTTCCCCCGAGCATAGTTCAGCGCCCGGCGAATGGCCTGCTTCTCGGCCTCTTCGAGACACAGCTGACGCTCGGGCGACTCGGTGCGGGCGTAGTGCACGTCGCGGACCCGCAGCTTGGCCGGGAGGTCGCGCAGCTCGATTTGCTCGGTCGCGCCAGCGGTGACCGCCTGGCGAATCACCTCATCGAGCTCGTCCATGTTGCCGGGCCAGCGATACGACCGCAGGCAGTCCAGCGCGTTGTCGGCGATGCCGCCGATCGGACGGCGGGTGGCCGTCTTGGAGATGATGTCCATCGAGATCATCTCCAGGTCCTCGATACGCTCGGCGAGCGTGGGGACGTCGATCCGGACCCCGCACGCCCAGCGGACGATCTGCGGGTGGAGGCGCTGACGGCCGGCTTCGCTCTCGGGCTTCAGCTCGGTCCCGATCACCACGCGGCCCAGGCCGGTGAGGGCGGGAATGCGCGCCTGCTCTTCGAGGCTCAGGTCCTCGAGGTTGCTGAGGTAGGTGAAGGCCCCGAGGCTCACCAATCGGCCCTGCTCCTTCGCGTTGATGACCTCTACGTTGGGGACCTCTCCGCCGCCGAAGTGGTGAAGGATGCGAGCGATGCTCTCCTTTCCCGACCCTTTCGCGCCGACCAGCAG
>CAYGTG010000843.1:0-4189 GCA_964352485.1 uncultured Nannocystaceae bacterium
ATCGAGGACACCGAGTCGCCCGAGGAGTTCGACGTGCACGGCCGCGGCGAGCTGCACCTGTCAGTGTTGATCGAGACGATGCGGCGCGAAGGCTACGAACTCAGCGTTTCCAGGCCGCGCGTGCTGACCCGGGAGGACGCCGACGGCAACAGGGAAGAGCCGTACGAGCGCGTCCTGGTCCAGTGCGGCACGGAATACACCGGGTCGATCATCGAGCGCCTCGGCAAGCACGGTGAGATGCTCGCCATGGACGAGGACGGCCCCGGCCGCTCGCGCATGGAGTTCCGCGCGCCCACCCGGACGCTCATCGGGTATCGCTCGCAGTTCCTCACCGACACCCGAGGCACAGGCGTCATCAGCTCGGTCTTCGACAGCTACGGCCCCTACTTGGGCAGGCTGCGAACGCGGAAGCAGGGCGTGTTGGTCGTGATGGAGCAGGGCGAGACGATCACCTACTCGCTGTACCGGTTGCAGGACCGCGGCGAACTCTTCTACGGGCCGCAGGTCAAGGTCTACGGCGGGATGCTGTTGGGCGAGCACAGCCGCGACAACGACATCGTGGTCAACCCGTGCATCACCAAGAAGCAAACCAACGTGCGCTCCTCGGGTGCGGACGAGAAGCTGTTCCTCACCCCGTACCGCGAGATGAGCCTCGAGCAGGCGATCGCGTTCCTCGAGGACGACGAGCTGCTGGAGATCACGCCCAAGAGCCTGCGTCTGCGGAAGCGGTTCCTGGACCACAACGTCCGTCTGCGGAAAGAGAAGCAGGCCAAAGTGGCTGAGACCTGAGCTGCGCCGGAGCAGCGGCCTGCAGGCCGCTGTCGTCCAATCATCGTCGATTGGCGTGATCGGATGAAGCGGCCGGGTTGCGGTGTTCCCGCGAACACTCGATCCTCTCACTCGCGATGAAGAGCACCCGTCGAGGATTCCTGCGGGGCACCGTGGTGGGGGCGACCGCGCTCTCCACCACGAGCTGCTCCGAGTCACTGCACACCGAGAAGAGCACGTCACCCGCGGGGCCGCCGCCTGGGCAGGATCGGGTGCGGGTGACCACGACGGTCAACGGCAGGGAGGCGACCCTCGAGGTGGGGCCGGACGACTCGGCCTTGCACGCGGTGCGAGAGCAGCTCGACCTGACCGGCTGCAAGCATGGCTGCGGCCACGGCGCCTGCGGTGCGTGCACGATGCAGCTCGACGGGACGCCCGTGGCGACGTGCTTGCTGCCCGCCACGTCGCTTCACGGCCGCCAGGTCACCACGGTCGAAGGCATCGCAACCGGCGGCACGTTGGCTTCGGTCCAGCGCGCGTTCATGGCGGAGGACGGCCTGCAGTGTGGGTACTGCACGCCCGGTTTCATCGTCGAATCCGAGGCGTTTGTTCGGCGTTGGCGAGCCGAGCAAGGGACGAAGGCGCCCGACCGCGAGACGGTGGCCGAGGCGTTGTCCGGTCACCTGTGCCGGTGCGCCGCCTACGAAGGGATCTATCGCGCGGTCCAGGGCGCGTGCGCGGGTCGTTTCGATCGCGGGCCCGCGAAGGCTGAGCGACACGACGCCCGGGAAAAGGTCACCGGCGATGCGAAGTACACCGTCGACGTGAAGCTGCCCGGCATGCTCCACGCCCGGGCGCTGCACAGCCCCCATGGCCACGCTGTGATCACAAGCCTCGACTGGACGAGGGCGCTCGCGATGCCGGGGGTCCGCGGCATCGTCGACTTGATGCAGGGGCGCACCTCGATTCGTCACGCGGGGCAAGAGATCGTGGCGATCGCCGCCGTGGACGAAGCGACCGCGGCGCGGGCGGTGGCGGCCGTGAAGATCGCGTACGACGTCAAGACGCCGGTGCTGTCGATCACCGAGGCCCGGGCCGAAGGCGCCGCGGCGGTGTACCCCCGCCGCAGGGGCCGGAAGTCCGCACCCAACGCCAGTGAAGGTCCGCTGTTGCCCGAGGCCTGGGACGGCAACGTACGGGGACCGCTCAAGCTGATGAGCAAGTCCAAGGGCAAGGCGGTCCGCATGCTCGACGAGGCGCGTGACAAGGGCACCGCGGTGGGGGGCACCTGGACCACGCCGGCGCAGTGCCACACCACCCTCGAGCCCCATGCCGCGGTCGCGCAGTGGCCCACCGAAGACAGCCTGGTGGTGCACCTCTCGACCCAGGCGGTGCGTTCATGTGCGGAGGACCTGGCGGAGCGGTTTGGTCTGCGCCAAGACGCGGTGGTCGTTCTGTCCCCCTACATCGGCGCGGGATTTGGAGGCAAGGGCAAGCTCGAGAGCGAAGCCATCATCGCCGCCGAGCTGGCGCGGGTGTGCGGGGCTCCGGTCCGCTACGTGCTCGAGCGCCGGGAGGAGATCACGATCGGTGGCTACCGGCCGGGTACGCAGCTCGAGCTGGCGGCGGCCGTCGATGACGATGGCGAGCTCGCCGTCGTGGCCCAGTCGTATTCGAACTCTGGGGTCGCGGTCGGGCATACGGTCACGCCGCTGTGGCGGATGCTGTACCCCGAAGCGCCCAAGCACCTGGAGGACCTCGACGTGGTCACCCACGCCCCCCCCGGCAAGCCGTTTCGCGGGCCGGGAGGTCCGCAGGCGTACTGGGCGCTGGAGCAGGCGGTGGACGAGCTCGCGCACGCACGGGGGGAGGACCCGCTCGCGATGCGTCACCGCTGGGACCCGAACCCGGCACGGCAGCCTCTGTACAAGTGGGCCGAGGGGATCGATGCCTGGCGCAACCGCAGCAAGCCGGGGTCGGACAAGGGCCGCTACCGACGCGGGGTGGGGCTGGCGTTCGGGACCTGGTTTGTGTTCTGTAGCCCCAAGACCCGGGTCCAGGTCGAGACCCGGCCCGACGGCATCGTGGTTTCGACCGCGTGCCAAGACATCGGCAACGGCACGCGGACCGTGCTGGCCAACACGGTCGCCGAGCAGCTGGGCGTGTCCGCATCCGATGTGACGGTCAAGGTCGGGGACTCGCGCTTTGTGCCTGGGCCGACCTCCGCCGGCAGCCGCACCGTGTCTTCGTTGGTGCCCGCGTGCGTGGTCGCGTGTGATGCCCTCAAAGAGGAGCTGTTCGAGGACGCGAAGGATCGTCTCTCGCTGCGAGGGGCCGTCGCGACGAGCCGGGGTGTTGAGCACGAGGGGGGCCTCGTGCCGTGGTCCACGTTGGCCGCGAGCTCTCCACCGCTGTCCGTGGTCGGTCGGCGGCCCCGGGACAAGGGGGGCTACTTCTTGCCACCGGTCGGGGGCATCGCGTTCGAGAAGTACACGTCCGCCTCGATCCAGGTCATGGAGATCGAGGTGGACACCCGGTTGGGCAAGACGCGGGCCGTGCAGACGTGGGGAGGCTTTGGCGTGGGCAAGCTCGTCTCGCCTCAGCTCGCCCGAAGCCAGGCCGCTGGCGGAATCCTCCAGGCCGTGAGCTACACGCTCTACGAGGAGCGGCGTTTGGCGCCGGGGCGTGGATACCTGCTCACCGCCGGTCTCGAGGACTACCGCCTGATGGGCATGGGGGATGCCCCCGAGCTCCATATCCACTTTCACGAAGGGGGCTTCGAGAACATTCCGCAGCACTCCGCGGGGCTGGGGGAGATCGTGACGCTCGCGCCCCCGGCAGCGATCGGCAACGCGATGTTCAACGCCGTGGGCTGGCGACCCAAAGACCTGCCCCTGCGGCCTGACCACGTGCTCAAAGGACTCCGAGGATGATCGTCTTTCCAACCACTGTCGAACAGGCGCAGGCATCCGAAGGCACGATTCGAGCCGGCGGGACTGAGCTTCAAGAGCGCCGGCGGCTGCCCGGGATGGCCGGGGATCTCGTCGATCTTCGCGACACGTCGGGTCTCGATGAGCTGAGATTCGCGGCGGACGGGACGCTACGGATCGGAGCCGGCCGCCGCATCGCAGAGATCGGTTCGAACCCCGAGCTTCAGGCCGTCTACCCCGGATTTGCCGAAGCCGTCGGGGGCCTTGCGACACCTCAGATTCGGGCCGTCGCGACGATGGCCGGCAACCTCTTGCAGCGGACGCGGTGCTGGTACTTCCGCGCGCCGGAAACGGGCGACCGCTGCTTCAAGCGCGGCGGCAGCATGTGTTCGGCACGCGCTGGGGACCACCTGTACCACGCGTGTTTCGACCTCGGTTCCTGCGTCTCGGTACACCCCTCGAGCATCGCGATGGCCATGCTCGCCTACGAC
>CAYGTG010000844.1:0-4187 GCA_964352485.1 uncultured Nannocystaceae bacterium
CACTTGAATCCGAGCGCTCACCGCCAAGAGCACCACTTCTCTTTGTCTCCTTCGAAAGTCATCTGATGAGCCCCGTCACGACCCATGTCCTCGACACCGCTAAAGGTTGCCCTGCAGGGGGACTTCCGATTCGCCTCGAACTGCGCAACGACGACGGTAGCTTCTCCGTCCTCGCGGAGAAGATCACCGACGCCGACGGCCGCATCAAGGACCTGATGGAGCCGGGTGCGCTCGAGGCCAAGACCTACCGGATCACCTTCGATACCGGCGCCTACTACCGGGCGCTGGGGGAGAAGACATTCTACCCGTCGGTCACGGTGTTGTTCGAGATCACGGCGCCGACCGAGCATCACCATGTGCCGCTTCTGCTGAGCCCGTTCGGGTACTCGACCTACCGCGGGTCCTGATGGCCCTGCTCGATCACGCTCAGGTTTGGCTGACCAAGGTGGCGGCGGCTTGCGCTGCCCAAGAACGACCCTTCGACTGCCCTTCGCGCCCCGCCGACCCGGTGCAGACCCTGTACTGGGGGGCGCACCGCTTCGCGCCTGGCACGTTGGCCTCGATGCATGGCCAGGCCCGCTCCGCGTTCGCCCAGTACGCCGCAGGCCCGAGCGACTTGGCTGAGGCGTTGCTCATCGCCGACCCCGCCCTGGCCGCGCGTGTGCACACCCGAGTCGCGCAGAAGCTGGATCGCGAGCCGATCGAGGACATCCGTCTCGACTTCGAGGACGGGTACGGCAAGCGCGACGACCTCGAAGAAGATGGGCACGCCGATGCCTGCGGGCAGGCCGTGCTCGCCGCCGATGCATCCGGGACCCTGCCGCGCCGATACGGCATCCGGATCAAGGCTCTGACCGCCGAGCTCGGACCCCGAAGCCTCCGCACGCTGGAGCGCTTCGTCATCGCCGCCGGTGGGCGCGACATGCCGCCGGGCTTCGTTGTGACGCTGCCCAAGGTCACCGTCGTCGCGCAGGTCGAGGCAATCGTCGACCTGCTCGGCGCTCTCGAAGCCGACGTGGGGCTGCCCCCAGGAGCCATCGGGTTGGAGTTCATGCTGGAGGTCCCGCAGGCGGTGTTCGACGGACAGGGGCGCCTGCTCCTGCCACGGCTCCTCGCCGCGGGGGGCGAGCGCCTCATCGGCATCCACCTGGGCGTCTACGACTACACCGCTGCCCACGAGATCATCGCGCTGCACCAAGCCATGGACCACCCGGCGTGCGATCTGATCCGCGGCCTCATGCGGATGGCCTACAGCGGATCAGGGCGGACGCTCTCCGCGGGTTCCACCAACGTTTTGCCTCGTGAACCCCATCCGCAGGCCGCGACGTCAGCGGAGCGGGCAGAGAACAGGGCCGCCGTACATGCTGGGTGGAGACTGGCACACGACCAGATTCGCCACACGCTCGTCCGTGGCTACTATCACGGGTGGGACCTGGATCCACTGCAGCTCCCCGCGCGCTACGCGGCCTGCTATCGCTTCTATCTAGAGGGGCACGCGGCGGCGGCGGGACGACTGAGTGGATACATTGCCCAAGCCACCGCCGCCACGGAAGGTGGGGGCGTGCTCGACGATGTCGCGACAGGGCAGGCGTTGCTCAACATCTTCATTCGAGGCCGGGCGTGTGGAGCCTTTGATGACCAGGAGGTTGCGGCAGCCGGGGTCACGGATGCGGACCTCGATGATGGCTCCTTTGCCCGGCTGCTCGTGCGGCGCTCCGCCAGCTCCTGACCGAACCCGGTGAACTCGAGGAATGAGGGCCGTGGCACGGCCCGTTGTGCGCCATACTGCGAGCGCGACGATGGAGCGACAACACCCCAACGACCCCTTGCACGGGATCAAGCTCAAGGACCTCCTCGAGGAACTCGTCGCACGCCACGGGTGGTCGGGCCTCGCTTCGCGAATCGAGATTCGCTGCTTCAGCAGCGACCCCAGCATCAAGTCCAGCCTCATCTTCCTGCGGCGTAATCGCTGGGCTCGAGACCTGGTCGAGCAGCTCTACCTCGAGGGCGCTGACAAGCCTTCACCAAGGTAGCTCCTCGCTCGCACCGTCGGGGCGGGGCGCGAAATCGGGCTCTGTAGCGGTCGCCGCCGCACCGTCGCTGCGTCGCTTCCAGGGCGACAGCTGCTTTCAGGACTACGACTGCGCCACGGACTTGATCTGTGACTACGCGACGGGGCAATGCAGCGTGCCGGCGGACGCTGGGGAGGCCTGTGCATTCGCAGACCCCGAGAACCCCATCTTCGGCACGGAGACCACGCGCTGTCGCTCCGGGCTGGTGTGCAACCCCGTATCCCAGACGTGTGGCGCCCGCGACTGCAACTTCGGCGACTATTGCGGCGACGACGATTCGGCGTGCCCTGCAGGGTTGGTGTGTGTCGCCGGACGATGTGACTTCCTCGGTCTCGAAGGGGACCTTTGCTACCAGGACAACGACTGCGCCCAAGGGCGCTGCAGCTTCTTGGAGGGGGTGTCGCTGTGTCAGAATCTGGTCGCGATCGGCGGAAGCTGCGGCGATGATTCCGACTGCGCGTCGAGCTTCTGCGACCCGACCGGGTCGGAGTGTGCGGCCCAGACCGCGATCGGCGACGCCTGTGATATCGGGCTGCCCAACGACCAATGCGACGGTGGGTACTGCGACGGTGTCAACTGCGTCGCGTTCACCCCGGTGGGTGGGGACTGCTCCGCGTCCCCCTGCAACACCATCGCGGGGGATCAATGCAGGGATGACGTCTGCCAGCCGTTCCCGCTTCCCAACGGGCAGACGTGTTTTAATGACTTCGAGTGCGAAAGCCAGTCCTGCGACGAGACCTGTCAGCCACCACCGGGAGTCGGAGACGACTGTCTGCCCGATGAGTGCGCGGACGGGGCCTATTGCAACGCCTTCACCGATGGTGTCTGCGAAGCAAAACGGGGCTGGGGCGCTCCGTGTTCGAGCAGCATCGAGTGCTGGGGCAGCTGCGAGACCGTGTTTGGCGAACTCCGCTGCTACGGCCTGGGACCGGGCGAAGCACTGTGCGACGGCGCCTGAGTCGGCGAGTCAGGCTACGTCGGGTCCGTGCCTGGATCCGTGGAGACGGTTCGTAGGCAAAGCCCTGATCCGCACGCTTGAAAACGACACCGCGGCGGTGGCCCGGATGCCTGCCGCCGCCGAGCGGCTCACTCCTGGGGCGTACCCAGGATCTCGATATCGTCGATGTACCAGCCGCCAGAGATGTCGTCGTCGTCGCTCCCGAACACGAAGCGGATGTAGAAGTTGTCCTCCCCCGCGTAGTCGGTGATGTCGAACACCGCCTCGACCCACGTCTGCTCGGCCGGGTCGAACGTCGAGAACGCCGGATTGCCTGCGATCGGAGGATGGTTCGCAGCGACGGTCGCGCTGTAGAACGATCCGGATACCGGCTCGATGGTGGTCCACGACGACTCCTGGTCGGGGTTGGCAGTGGCGACCTGCACGATGCCCCCGTCGCCCAGGCCGAGGTTGAACCAGTGGTTCACGGTCATCGCGACGCTCTGGTTCGTGCATCCCCCGAGATCGAGCATCGGAGACGCGAAGTACCCGCTCTCGTTGCCCGAGTAGGCACCCGTGAGGCTGGTTCCCCATTTTCGACTGGGTCCGAAACCGGGTCCGTCCACGAAACCGTTGGACACGCCGCACGCCCAGCTCGTCGGCGCGGCCGCGTTGGTCGTGCGCCCAGTGCTCCATTCGCCGGGGCAGTCGCCACTGTCGAAGTCGAAGATGTAGCCACACGCGTTGCAGTCGCTGGTGTCGAGCTGGCAGTCGTCACCGCAGGTCACCTCGCCCAGACCGATGCCGAGCGAGCTGCACGAGTCCTCGATCTCGAAGCCGTCCTCGCAGGTCTCGTTGCCGTTGAGGTATCCGTCTCCGCAGTAGAAGCACGACGACGTATCGTATCGGCACGAGCTTCCACTGCACAGCAGGACACCGCCGGTCACAACGCCCGGAAGGTCTGGATTGAGCGCGACGCACCCGATGCCACCGAGCTCCTTCTCGGCACAGACGTTGCCTTCGCCGCAATCACACTCTTCTTGCCCCTGAATGACGCCGTCGCCACACAGCGCGCCACCGCCACCTCCATCACTGGAGCTGCTCTGTGAACCGCTGCTCTCCCCACTCGACGAACTCCCCACTTCGTCGACGCTGCCCGTGCTCTCGTCTTGCGGAAA
>CAYGTG010000845.1:0-4169 GCA_964352485.1 uncultured Nannocystaceae bacterium
CGGCCGGCTGCAAGACTCGCCGCCATGCTCCGCCGCATCGTGCCGTGCCTGTTGCTTGCGTCGATCGCCTGCGACCCCACGATCCCCGCGGATGACGCGAAGCCCACGCCGGACACGGACGTGGAGCTCACACCTCCCGAAGAGCCCGCCATGAAGCCAGCAAGTCCCCCGCCCGAAGGTGCGATCTCCATCGAAGAGGTCGCAACCCATCCCAGACCCGGCACCATGGCGCCTGGCGCTGTCCGCTTCTCCCCGGACGGAGCACACCTCACGTACCTCTTCAGCCCGGAGGGCTCCCTCAACCGCGACCTCTACACCCAGCCGGTCGAGTCGGGGGAACGCAAGCTCCTGTTCACGCCGCCGGGCGGAGGCGCGACCGAGGACAACCTCTCGGAGGAGGAGAAGCTCCAGCGCGAGCGGCTTCGCATGCGCTCACTGGGCGTGACCTCGTACGCGTGGTCGAAGAAGGCCGACCGATTCCTCGTTCCTGTGCGCGGCGATCTCTGGGTCCAAGAGGGACTCGCAGGCCGCCTGCAACGGGTCGTCGACACCGAGGGGACCCCTGCCCTCGACGCCCGCTTCTCCCCCGACGGAGACTTCGTCGCGTATGTGTTGGACGCGGAGGTCTACGTCGTGCCCGCGCTCGGAGGAGAGTCCGTCCAGGTCACCCGCGGTGCTCGCGGAACCGGCAAGACGCACGGCCTGGCCGAGTACATCGCGCAAGAGGAGATGGGCCGACACGCCGGCTACTGGTGGTCCCACGACGCCGCCCGCATCGCCTTCACCGAGGTCGACGAGCGGCACATTCCGGTCTACCGGATCGAGCACCAGGGCAAGGACGCGCCGCATCACGAGGACCACGGGTATCCCTTCGCCGGTCAGCCCAACGCCAAGGTCCGGCTCGGCATCGTCGGGCGTGAGGGGGGCAAGCCTCAATGGCTCGATCTGGGGGCAACCGGCATCGCCGGCGATCGTCCGGCAGACGATCTCTACCTGGCCCGGGTCAACTGGATGCCCGACGGCTCCCTCATGGCTCAGGTCGAGAACCGTGAGCAGACGAAGCTGCACCTGATCCGCTACGACGCCAAGGGCAACGCCACCAAGGTCATCGAGGAGACCTCCGAGGTCTGGATCAACCTGCACGACGGCTTTCGAGCGTTCGATGAGGTCCCCGCAGATGCACCCCACGCGGCGCTGGCCGGGGGGTTCTTGTGGCAGTCCGAGCGCACCGGGTTCGCGCACCTGTACGTCTACGACAAGGACGGCAAGGAAGTCCGCGCGCTGACCTCGGGCGATTGGATGCTCGATGCGGTCGCCGGCGTGGACCAGGCCAAGGGAGAGGTCTACTTCACCGGAACCAAAGACGGCCCCACCGAGCGCCACCTCTACAAGGTTTCCCTGTCTGGCGGAGACATCACCAGGCTCACCACCGAGGCCGGCATGCACTCGGTCACCCTCAGCCCGACCTACGACCGGTTCATCGACCAGTGGGACCGTCTCGACACCACCCCGCGCATCGAGGTCCGCAGCACCGCGGACGGTGCGCTGGTCTCCTCGGTGGAGGTCAAGGCCGACCCTCGGGTGGAGGAACTCGGTCTGGAGCCGCCGGAGCTGGTCACCCTGAAGACCCGCGACGGGGTGCAGATGCACGGGGCGGTCTACAAGCCGCAGGGCGAAGGGCCCTTCCCCACCATGATCAGCGTCTACGGGGGCCCCCACGCTCAACGTGTGCAGAACGACTGGAGCCTCACCGTGGACATGCGCGCCCAGTACCTGCGCAGCCTGGGCATCTTGGTGTTCAAGCTCGACAACCGAGGCGCGGCCCGTCGCGGGCTGAAGTTCGAAGGCGCCATCAAGCATGACATGGGCAACCTCGAGGTCCAAGACCAGGTCGACGGTGTGAAGTGGCTCGTCGATCAAGGCCTGACCCAGGCCGAGCACGTGGGGATCTATGGCTGGAGCTACGGCGGCTACATGTCCGCGATGGCGCTGGCCCGCGCGCCCGAGACCTTCAAGGTCGGCATTGCCGGCGCTCCCGTCTCGCACTGGGACGGCTACGACACCCACTACACCGAGCGCTACATGGGCCTGCCCCAGGACAACGCACAGGGCTACGAGCAGAGCGCCGTCATGGCCCACGTGGGCAACATGACCGGCCAGCTCATGCTCGTGCACGGCCTCATCGACGAGAACGTGCACTTCCGGCACACGGCCCGGCTGATCAATGCGCTCATCGCCGCGCAGAAGCGCTACGCGCTGCTCCTGTTCCCCGACGAGCGGCACATGCCTCGGCGCAAGGATGACCTGGTCTACATGGAGCAGCAGATCCGCGACTTCGTTCTTGCCCATCTGTGATGTCCACCCCCGCCGACGAGGTCCTCGCAGGAACGTCCGTCAGCGCCCGAGGACCCGCAGCAACACTTCGGGAGAGTCCGTGATGATCGCGTCCACCCCGGCGTCGATCAGCCGCTGCATGTCCGCCTCGTCGTTGACGGTCCACGGCGCGACCGCGAACCCCATCGATTGAGCCTCCGCGATGGCGGATGCGGACGCGAGGTCTTGGTGCGGCGACCAGATCTGGGCCCACCGGGCCGCCGCCTTCAGTTCGTCGGGCGCAGGCGCCTGAGCAAGGAGTGAGAGACGAACCTGGAACGTCGCGGCGTACTTGTCGTGCACGTGCTCGAGGCCGACCCAATCGAAGGACTGCACGATCAGCCGCGCCGCCAAGCACCCGTCACACCTCTCGTCCTCGGCGATCAGCGCGGACAGGTACACATCGGCAGCCTCGGTGCCCCAGCGCTTGAGTTCGAGGTTGAAGCCGACACCGTCGCTCAGGCCGACCACCGCGTGCAGGTGCGGCGGCGCCTGAACCCCATCGAGCTCCGGGTGGCAGTCCCACTGGGCAAGCTGGGCGTCGGTCATGTTGGAGACCAGCGCCGACGGCGAAGGACCGCGGCCCGCCCACAGGCACGGTGTCGTACAAAGATCATTGTCGTGGCCAAACACGACCGAACCCTCGCCGGTGATCTGCAGGTCGCCCTCGAGCACGTCGACGCCGTACCCGAGCGCCGATCGAAACGAGGGCAGCGTGTTGCCCGGCGGAACGCTGCCCCGGTCGCCGCGGTGGCCGTGTACGACGACGGAGCGTGACGCAGCCTCCAAGGAACTGTCAGCCCTGGCTCCGGTGGTCGAATCGCGCCCCTCGCCAACGCCTGGGGCGCCCGAGGCCGGCCCCGTGCTGGCGGGCGGCCCGTCACTCGAGCGACCGCCGGTGGGCACCGCTCGTCCGGGCTTGGATGCGCAACTCAGCTGCAGCGCGACCGCGCAACATGCAGCAACCTTCAATCGTGGGGGGACCGCCAGGGAACTCCGCGCCAACCTTCTCAAAACGGCGGCGCGCTTGAAACCCCCTCCCCCGCGAAGCTGCAGCCGATCGGTCCCCAGGCTTTGATCGGCGCGAGGTTCACCCCAGCATGCGCGGTCGAAATGGCCTCGACGGCGCGGCTTCGGGCTCGGCCGTCGTGGGTGTCAGCGTCCCAGCACGCCGCGCAGCGCACCCACGGCCAGCTCCCGCGCGGCCGACCCGGCGAGGCAACCCGTGACCTCGAGGCAGGAGTCTGCCGGCTGCACACACGCCTCGAGGGCGTCGAGCTCGGAGTCGGGAGCCTCTTCGAGCTCTTCGCGGCATGCATCTGCCCGCATCGTGGCCTCCCCGCACAGCGTTTCCAGCTTGGCGCACGCCTGTCCGGCTGGAGATCCAGGGCCCATGAACCACCACCCGGCGACGGCAGCGAGACCCAGCACGACGACGATTCCCAGCCACTTGCCCATCGGCGGCTTGAGACCCGATCCCGACGCAAGATATTCCAAGGGCCCGTGGGCAGCCCCTCACCGCACCGACCGACCCCGACGTGGTCCCACCCCGAGCAAGAGCAAAGCGCGCGCGCCATCGAGCCCCGAACGCTCGATCTAGTTGACCCAGCCAGGGACAGCGCGCCAAGCTGCCGGGGTCTGTGAAGTACGTCCTCAAGACGTCGAAGCCCAGTCGTCCGCGCTTCGACCCCACGCGTGATCTCAATCCGCAGCAACAGGCGGTGGTCGAGGCACCCGCGCAGCCGCTGCTCGTCATCGCAGGCGCCGGCTCGGGCAAGACCCGTACGCTGATCTAT
>CAYGTG010000846.1:0-4168 GCA_964352485.1 uncultured Nannocystaceae bacterium
GTCCTCGCCGCCACGTACCCGCAGGGTGCCGCGGAGCCGGCCCTGCTCGCTCCCTCCCCCCCCACGCTCGCCTATAGCTACGTCCGGATCCTCTTCGTCGGCGGGCTGGCCTCCAGTGTCGTCGCCGTAGCATCGGTCCTCGTTCCCCGGTGGCCCGAAACCACAGACGTCGAGATCTTGCTTTGGGCGGGCGCGATCGCGCTGCTGTTGGCGTGGGGCCCCCTGGGCGCCGCCACGCTCGGGATGAGCCCCGGGAAAGACATCCGCTCACTCACCCGGCGACTCGACGCCTACGACGACGATGCCATCGAGGCCACGCGCCGACCGGTCGTGGTCACGCGCGGGGATGAAGTCGGCGCCATGCTGGCCAACCTCGAGGCCCTTCGCGGCAAGCTGCGCCGGGAGCTCGTGACCTATCAGACCGCGCTGCAGCGCACGCGCAGCGCAGACACGCGCAAGGCGAACTTCCTCAACGCGGTCAGCCACGAGCTGCGGACTCCGCTCAACGCGGTCGGAGGATTCGCGCAACTTCTGCTCGAAGGACACGACGGAGAACTGAGCGAGCCACAAGCCGAAGATGTCGAGCTCATCCGCGACGGTGGTCGTCAGCTCTTGGAACTCATCAACGACATCCTCGACATGTCGATGATCGAGTCTGGAGAACTGCGGCTGTCGTTCGCGAGTACCGACATCGCCGAGCTCGTCCGCGGCGTCGTCAAGATTCACCAACCCCTGGTCGACGAGCGTCACGTTCAGCTGCAGGCCGAGATCGGTCCCAACCTCCCGACGGTCGTCTGCGACGCGCGGAGGCTCCGCCAGATCCTCACCAACCTCGTCAGCAACGCGATCAAGTTCACGGAGTCGGGGTCGATCACCCTACGCGTCGCACACGACGCCCGAAAAGAAGCCGTCGTCATTCGCTGCATCGACACGGGCTTGGGCATCGCACATGCCGACCTGGTCGCGGTGTTCGAGGAGTATCGCCAGGCCGGATCCGTCAAGCGCCGCTCCAAGGGCACCGGGCTCGGGCTCGCGATCGCGCGACGCATCGCGGGCTACCACGGCGGCACACTCCGGGCCGAGTCCACCCTCGGCGAAGGGTCGGTGTTCACCCTGCGACTGCCGCTCGAGCCGCCGGAGCGACCGGACGCCATCGACATCACCGAGGAGGACGCCCGCGCCAAGACCCAGCGCGTCCTCGAGGAGGTCTCGGCATGATCGAGGGGGCACGCTTGCGGGTAGAGCTGCGGCTCTTGGGCGGGTTGGGCTTGGCGTGGCTGCTCGCCGTCGCCCAAACCATGCTCTGGGCTCGACTCGTGCTGGGGCCCCTGAGTTTCAGCGAACTTCCGTGGAGCATGCTCGCGGTGCCGCATGCGGTGGCCCTCGTGTTCGCTTCGCTGTCGTTGTTCGCGGACGCTCCCAAGGCTCGGTGGGCCACCGACGTCTCCCCCAGCCCTGTGTTCTGGATGCTAGCCGGCTTCCTCACGCTCCCCGTGGCGCCGCTCTTCGTCGCGCGCGACCACAGCATTCGGCAGGCCGGGCCGGCTCCAAAGGGCGCGATCGAAGGGGCTTTTGCCCGACTTCTTCGGCTGCCGCGAGCGCTTGGGCTCCGTTTTTGGAGTTGGCTGTCCGCAGCGTTGGTCGTCAATGCCCTGACGCTCTCTCAATCCCAAGCCCTGCCCTCTGCGATCACACTGGGGGTGCTGGCGGTTTGGATCTGCACGCTGACCCCGGTCGCGCTCGTACTCACCGGTCTCTCCCGTGCCTTCGTCCGGCCCCAGATTCTCTCTGCTCCGCATCGCGTGGCGAACTTCACCTCACGGCCCGTCCTGCGCGGGCGAATGACGATGCAGTCGTCGCTGGTCTCCGCGGCCCTCGTGCTCACGCCGCTGGGTGCCGCGGCCCTCGTTGCCATGCGCTCAGCGCCGGGAGCGTCGGCCCCCTGGGCAGCGCTCGCCTTCGCGGGGTTTGTCTTCACCGCGGCGGCGTTCGTCGCGAGCACCTTCGTGGCTCGCTCGGTGCATCACGACGTCGTTCGCGCGACGTCGCGCATCCATGCGGTCGTGCACGACGCACCGATTCCCGCAATCCACGAGGTCAGCTTCGCGACCCACGAAGCGCGGCACCTCATCGCGGCCGTGGACCGGATGGTGGCGCGAATCTCCGAGTCCAACATCGCCCACTACGTGGCCATCGAGAAAGCCAAGGAGGCCGACCGCCTCAAGAGTCAGTTCCTCGCCAACATGAGCCACGATCTCCGCTCGCCGCTCAACGCGATCCTCGGGTTCTCCGAACTGCTGCTCTCGGGTATCGACGGCGAGCTCAACGAAGCACAAAGCGAGATGGTTCGTCTGATCCTCCGAAGCGGACAGGACCTCCTGCGAGAGATCGACGACATCCTCGACACAGCCAAGATCGAGGCCGGCCACCTCGAACTCACCCCAGAGCCCACCCCGGTCGCCAACCTCGTCACGCGAGCCATCGCCGCAGCGAAAAAGCGCGCGCCCGGCCTCACAGATGCTGAAGTCAAGTTCGCGCCCGGACTGCCCGCAGTGTTGTGCGACACCCAGCGTTCGGTGCAAGCCATCGCGAACGTGCTGCTCTTTGCCCACGAGGGCACCGACGCCGCCGAGGTCAACATCGAGGTCAAGCTCGGCAGCACCGAACGCGGCGGCGCAGTCTTCGTCGACATCACCGTCGGTCACCACCCGGCGTCCCCGGAGGACCTCGCTCGCGCGCGTTCTGGGTTCTTTCGCATTCCAGGCCACCATGGCCTGGGCCTGGGTCTTCCGCTCGCCGCCGCCGTGCTGGAACAACAAGGCGGCGCGCTGGACATCGAGGCGCTGGCCGATGGGATGGTGTTCTCGATCGAGGTTCCTGCGGCACTCCGACGCTCCAGCCGGGCTCAGCAAGCGTGGATGCAACGCCGGCGCAAAGCATCCGCATGACTGCTACCGTAGCGGTGTGCTCACGTTGCTGTCTCCAGACCTTGCCGCCTACGTCGAGGACCATGCGCCCGCCGAGGCCGCGCTCCTCACCGAGCTCAAGGAGGCAACGTACAGCCAGCTGGAGGATCCGCAGATGCAGGTCGGCCGGGTGGAGGGCGGGCTGCTGCGCCTGCTCGCGATGACGGTCGCTGCGCGACGCGTGGTCGAGATCGGCACCTTCAGCGGCTACTCCACGCTGAGCCTCGCCGCCGGCGTCTCCGAAGCGGGCCGGGTGATCACCTGCGACATCGACCCCATCGCGACCGACCTCGCCAAGACGTTCTGGGACCGCAGCGCGCACGGGCACAAGATCGACCTGCGACTCGGGCCGGCCCTCGACACGCTCCAGACGCTCGCGAAGGACCAAGATCCCATCGACCTGGCGTTCATCGATGCCGACAAGACCTCCTACGAAGCGTACTGGGAGGCGCTGGTGCCGATGATGCGGGTCGGTGGCCTCATCATCGCCGACAACACGCTGTGGAGCGGAAAGGTCCTACATCCAGCAGACCCCTCCGACCACGCGCTCGTCGCCTTCAATGCGCGGGTGCGCGCCGACCCCCGGGTCGATGCGGTCCTCTTGTCGGTGCGCGACGGCGTCATGTTGGCCCGCAAACGCGGCAGCGACGATCCCAGCGGCCACTGAGAAACGTTTCCTCGGTCCCTGGCGTACACTCCTGTGCGGTGTCCGCTCCGGCTGTCCACACCTCTCGTCCAACGCCCACACCCATGGCCACCGCGGCTGCGATCCGCAAAGCGGTCGGCAGCGCGATCGTGGGGAAGGACGAGATCATCGACCTGGCGCTCGTCGCCTTGCTGTCGGGCGGGCACCTGCTCCTCGAAGACATGCCAGGCGTCGGCAAGAGCACCCTGGCCCGCTCGCTTGCCGGCGCGGTTGGTGGTGTGTTTCGTCGGATCCAGTTCACCGCCGACCTCCTCCCCGCGGACGTGTTGGGCGTCAACGTGTGGCGTCCACAGCAGGAAACCTTCGAGTTCCGCGAAGGGCCGCTGTTCGCCAACTTCGTCCTCGCCGACGAGGTCAACCGAGCGCCTCCGAGGACCCAGAGCGCCCTGCTGGAAGCGATGGGTGAGCATCAGATCTCGGTCGATGGGGTGAGCCGGCCGCTGCCCGAGCCGTTCATGGTCATCGCCACTCAAAACCCGCTGGAGCACTACGGAAC
>CAYGTG010000847.1:0-4166 GCA_964352485.1 uncultured Nannocystaceae bacterium
GTTTGGGGCCGATTCGGGGCATCGGTGCTTGCGCCATACCGCTCGGAGGAGACCGCGCGCATCTCGAATGGCATGGACATTCCTCGTTGCTCGAACGTTCCGACGATTCGCCCGTCATCTTCGAGCTTTCCGGCCCAGCGAGCGCCAAAGCTCTTGGCGTTGAACTCCACGGATGTACCGTCTATCTCGACTGCGCTGAGTGACATCTGACGAACCGACTGCGCAGGAATGTCGAGGAAGCCCTGGTGCGAGGCTCCGACGTCCTGACCTGAGGGGACCATTCGGATGAGGAACTCGAGCTTGGATCCCGTGGGCAGATCGATCGAACCCGACCAGAACTCGGCCAGTGCGGTGGGGTTCTCTGCAGCGTTTCCTGGAGCTTCTGGCGCGGGTGAGGCGAGCTCCGGTTCGACGGGCTGTGGGTGAGGCGTTTGCGGTGTCGCGCATGCGACAAGCAGGCTCGCGGTGATGAGTGCTGCAGTTCGTGACATCTTCGATCTACCCGGGAGGGAGGGGCTCAGCTCATGTCGCGATGCTCAGCGCGACTTTGGAAAGCAGTTCAGCGGCGATCGCCGCGACGATAAAGACCAAGACTAGCTTCGATCCCGTCAGTCCGCTTGCGGTGCGAAAGCTCCGGAACAATACGGCGAAGTATGCAATCGTGACCGGAATGACGAGGATCAAGGCGATCACCAGCGTGACTGGAAACGTCCCTTGTCGTGCATATTCTGCGACGTCTTCATTGCTGGGGAAGAGCCACATCAGGGGGACGAGAAGCAGGAGCAAGGCGTGAGAGACCCCGACCGCGTTTCCAAAATCGACAAATCTTCCGCGACTCTTTGCCAGGCGGGCTGCGACCCAAAACACAAGCGTGCATAGGGGCCAGTACACAATCACTTCGAGCCATGGGAGCCCTGGGGCAACGCTCCAAGCATCTGGCCTGCGGGAGACGTGGAGGTCGAAAGCGCCGTCGAAGCGCACCCACCCGTGAAGAGCGATGCCCACCAGGACACCCAATAGCGCGACCACAAACGCCTGCGTGGTAGAGAGATGCTCGAGGGGGTTGGACCATCGTTTCCACCGGGCCTCGGGTCTCGGGCCGATCGCGGCCAAGAGATCCTCGGCCTCCCTTGCGGTGACGGTGCCCTCGGCGAGCAGTCGAAGAATCTCCTCTCGGTTGCCGTTCATCGTTTGAGCGCCTCGAGTTGTTTGGTGGCTTCCTTGACGGAGAGCTTGCCCGTTGCGATGGCGTCGAGAATCTCCGCGCGGCGCTTGTCGGCTGTTTCGTCGCCCGCCTCCAGCACCTCGATGATCCCGTCCAACCGATTGCGGACCGTTGGATAGCTTCGGCCCATTCGACGGGCACATTCTTTGAGGCTTCCGGACGCGCGGACAAAAGCCAGCACGAAGTCCAAGTCCTCAGGGCTCAGGCGCAGCAGAGGGGGATAGGCAAACGAACCGCCGATTTGCATCTCGCAGCGATCGCACTTGAGCTGCGTCACTGTGAGTTGCGATTCGCAACTGGGACATGCTGTCGGCAGCCTCATCGCCGCCGAACCATACGCCGGAGTGTCGAAAAAACAACATGAAACTTAACAATATTTAGTTTTTTATCAATATTGTTGCTGGACGAAGAGTTTTTCGCGACCAGGACGACGAGAGCGGCCTTCTCCCAGAAGGAACAGACCGCCTTGTCCTCTGGGTGCAGGCACGCGGCCAACTCCGCGGGTTTCGCGGGCGCGCATCGTACGCGGAGCCGGCCGGTGGGCGGGGGCGTCGGAGCGCACCAACGCGCAGCGGCTTGCGGCGCGGCGCTGCACGCGTTCTTCGGGGGGTCGGGTGAAGCACCTTGACACGGAACATCTGTGCGATACGGACGTACTTATCCGACATGTAGTCGCATTGACGACCACCGGACGGGATCCCTCCATGCAACGCGTCGACGTCTCCTCGAGTTCTTCCCTCCGCGCCCTCGCTCCCCTGTGGCGCGCGGCCATGGTGCTGGCCCTTGGGGCCGGCGCGCTGGCTTGCGATGCCCAGACGCAGGAGGCAGAGTCCGCCGACGGCGACGAAGCGCCGGTCGGCAAGGGCGATCAGGCCGAGGTCGAAGAGGGGCTTGAGAGCCTCACCGCCGATGGCGAGCTGTCTTCGCAGGACGTAGAGCAGCTGTTCGAAGCGGCGGGAGATCGGGTGTCCTCGAGCGAGATGGGCGTCATCGAGGCGGCGCTGACCGACGAAACGCTGATCGCCGAGCTTGGCTACACGATCGCCGGCGATGCCCTGACGCGTGCGCAGCAGCTCGCGTTCCGCAGCAACGTGTTCGGATACGAGTCTGAAGCCATTGAGGACGGCATCTCGTACGGTGGGACGCGCATCCCCGAAGCGGTCGCCGCCGCGGTGGGGCGCGCCCGACTCGCCGGCGCGACCTCCTACGACATCCGCGAGCTCAAGGGCGACTGCGACCCCACGATGCTCGTCGACGACCCGGATCATCCCGGGGAGCAGGTCCCCGAGGACTGTGGCAGGTGGGCGCACTATCCCGCCGGCACCGCTCCGGTGGCGAACTTGACCTTCGAGTACACCGAGCTCACGCCCGAGAAACTCGACGACGACGTGAACCAGGGCGGCAACGGGCGCATCGGAGCGACCGGCTCGCCCACCGACGCGTCGCTCTTTGAGAAGATCAGCGGGCAGACCTGGGCCAACAACTGCGCCATCTTGGCCGACGGCTCTCTGCACTGCCTGCCCTCGCACCGAGCAGGCTTTGGCGTGGGGCTGTGGCTCACCAACCCTGCGCTCAGCCGCTGTCCAGCGCAGCAGTTCTCTGCCACGACCGACCCCAACGGCGACGTCGCCGTGGAGGTCGACGTCGAGTTCTTCCGGATGTTCGTCTCCGGGTTCCAGGATAATGGCATCGTGCAGCAGCTGTTCCCTGAGCGGTTCTCCGAGGCGGTGGACACGATCAACGATCAGCTGCGCTTCGAGCATCGGGCAGCTGATGAGGCTGGGTCCGATGCGGCCCAGGAGGCCCGCGCGCAGGCGCAGGCGGATGGGGTGACCGACGCGAGCGAGCTCGACACGATCGCGCAGCGGGCAGCCCAGGAGGCACGCACCGAGAGCCTGTCGGCAGGTATCAATGCGCAGCTCGGTGGGCTGGACGCCCTGCCGGAGCAGCCCGGCGTGGACTATGCCGAGGCCTGCAAGCACATGCTGTGGCATGGCCACATCCGCGCCAGCGGCGGCCGCATCACGTACCTGGGCACCTCGGGCCGCCCGGCCAAGCGAGTGGGCGAAGGCAAGGACGTGCTGGCAGATCCCGCGCCCATCCTGCGGGCCTGGGGTTTCGATGTCACCGCCGAGACCGTCAGCGAGCACTCCTCCGTGCGCCACGCGTCGGACTCCGAGCGAAACGTGCTCGTCGAGCCGTAGGCAAAGCACAGCGCTCCCTCAGCACATGGCGTCGAGGGCAAGCGCTACGCCCCCCATCGAGCTGCTCGCAGGCGCACCGTCTTGTAGCGGGTCGGCGTGCCGCGGTTCGGAGCCCTCACGTCCGGTGAACCCTTCCGGTGAACCCTACGTCTGCCGGCGACGTGCCCACCCGATTGCGAACAGGCAAAGGGCAAACATTTGTGGACCGGAACCGCCGGGGCTGACCTGGCAGCCGTTCGCGGCGTCCTCTTGCGACGATGCCGTTCCGCCGGAGTCGCCTGGTTCTGTTGTTTCCGTGGACGCAGCGCTGGTGTTGTCATCGTGCGATTCGAGGGGCGCGGTGCTCCTTTGGTGGATCGCACGCTCGAGCGAGCGCGGCGGCGTCGCAGCGTGGGCTTGTACGTGCCGCACTTCGTCACGGCGCCTCTGGTGGTGGCGGAGTCCGACATGATCTGCACCATCGCGCGCACCGTGGCTCAGCGGGCTCGATCCTTGGTCGGTGTCCGCCTGTTTGCGCTGCCGATCGAGCTCCCCAAGGCAACGATCCGCATGTGGTGGCCGCGCGTGCACGAGCACGACCCTGCCCGAACCTGGTTTCGCGAGCTCCTGCTCAGCGGCAAGCCGGTGCCCACCGAGTTGGGTCGGCAGATCCGGGCGGCGCAAGGACGCGGTGTGGCAGGCTGTCGCGGAACTCAGCGGAGGCGCGAATCTGGAGAAGCCTGCGTCGAGACTCGTGT
>CAYGTG010000848.1:0-4165 GCA_964352485.1 uncultured Nannocystaceae bacterium
ACTCGCGTGTTTGCGCTTCGTCGACCAGATGCCCGCGTTCGGCCGTTCGACCTGCTTCTCCTCGCCGAACACCATCGACGCCGAGGTCACGCTTTTCCAGCCATCCGACGTCACGACGATGCCCGCCGCAACAGGATTCGCCTCATCGTACGCCATCGACTCCAGCACCCGGTCGGCGCCGATGATGGTCTGAATGCCGGGGTCCGGCTCGAAGTTCGTGCCCCTGCTCCCGCGCACAGCGTTGAGGTTGCGCGACAGGAGCGAGTTGAGGTTCTGCAGCAGCTTGGATACACAGCCGCCGATGTCGCGCAGCGTCAGGTGGTAGTGCGTGCTCATGAAGCAGTAGCCGTAGAGCTCGATCTGCCCGGCGTCCCGGAACTTCTGCGAGACGTGAGCCAGGCAAAACTCCAAGATCTCGACAACTTCCGGCGTCGGGGTAAGCCGATAGCCGCGGTTCACGCAGCGGCACGTCACCTTGATGATCTGGTCCTCCCGGAGGTCGCGTGGGGCGGTCACGCCGACCCTGTCGACCGTCCTCCAGAGGCGTTGCATCTTTTTTCAAGGTACGTGGTTGCACGTCTTCCGGACAGGATTTCCCCGCCCGACAACGCGCCGCTGCGGGTGCATCGCAAAGATGAAACGACCGCCCGGCTCATCCACCTCGACCGCGTTCGGGAAGGAAGCGTGATCTTCACGCAGGTCGCGGACGTGCCGTGGGACAGCTTGCCCGATGGCACCCGCGACGGGACGGTGCTGCGCAAGGGAGCGGACGGGCTGGCGATCGAGACCCACCACTTCCGAGCGTTTGCCAAGGCAGATTCGTTGCGACGGCTCGGCGCGCGGCTGGTGTAGCGCGGCGGGGCGATGATACTGAATCGGGAAGGAATGCAGACCAAGCATGGAGTCGACTGTGAACCACCGCCGTACGTTTTTTTGCCGCTTTTCGCTCGCAATCGCGGCGACGCTTTGTTGGGGGTGCGAGACAGAGCGTGCAGCACCGACCGCCGCGCCAGTCAAGGCGCCCTCGGACTCGACCTCGCCACCGGGCGCGCCGGCCAACCGCGACGATCCGCCACCGGTGCATGCCGCCAAAGATATGCCGCCGGCTTCCCCCACGGAGGCGCCGACGGCCGTCGAGCCCGCACCCGACAAGCCTGCACCCGACAAGCCGTCGCCGAGCAAAGTCACCGCACTGACCGAAGCGTTCGGGTTCAACTGGTTCCGGGCCGCCGACGCATGCGTTCCGATCGGCGCGGCCAAGCTTGCCAGCCTCGCTTCGGGTGCCAAGCCTTGCACCCTCAATGAAGAGCCTCCGTTTGGCGACGCTGAACCCAAGTTCCAGGACGCGGTCAGCTTCACGTGCCCGGTCGACAAGCGGACCGAGTGGCTTATCTTCGCGTCCAAGCCGGCCTGCCAGGACCAACTCGAGACCATGCAGGCCAACGGGCCTTAAGGGGGGGAGGCAACGCTGCCGAGCGGGCACCACCAGGTGTTGAGATCGCGGTATCACCTGTACCGCCCCGCGGTCGAGGAGCTGCGCGCGGAGCTTGAGCGGGAACGCGAGGCGCCTGACCGGCACTCGGGCCTGGCGTGCCCGACACCATCGACCCACGCGACCTCGATGGGCTCACCGCGCATCTGTGGGTTCAGGTCGACCCCTTCGACAGCGCCCCGCTCGAACTCGAGTACGATCTCACGGTGGTCGTCGACGACCCGCCGACCGGCTGAGGTCTGGCCGAGCTCGAAAATATTTTTCTTTACATAAATAAAAAATTATATGAACGTCTTCGCGGATGCGCGAGGTCGTGCAAATCGATGAGCTGGCTCGGGCCAAGGTGGCGCTGCACCCGATTCGCATTCGGCTGCTGGCCGAGCTCGCGGAACCCAAGACGTGTGCCGTGCTCGCGCAGACCCTGGGCATGTCCCAGCAGCGGGTCAACAACCACCTCAAAGCGCTTCTCGGAGTGAAGTTGGTACGCATTGCGGAGCGCCGTGCGGTCCGCAATCTGATCGAAGCGACCTACCAAGCAGAGGGCAAAGCCTACTGGCTGTCCCCCCGCCTGCTGCGTACCGATCTGGACGCTCGGCAGTTTCGTGACGACCTGAGTCTTCACAACCTGCTGTTGCGAGCCGAAGAGGTCCAGCAGGACGTCGCGAGCTTGCTGGACGTCACCGCGACCCAGGAGATTCCGAGCCTGGGCTTGTCGGTGGAGCTGACGCTTGCCGACGACGACGCGAGAAACCGCTTTACCCAAGATCTGCTCGACGCAATAGCGCCCGTGCTCGCGCGCTATGAGGGCCCGAGCTCCGCCGCGACGAGCTTCAAGCTCATGCTGATGTGTTACCCGAACGTGAAATGAACGACAGATGACCGAATCCAACGAAATGAAGCTCTCCGTCTACCTCGCGGCCGACCCCGCGCGCGTGTTCCGGGCCCTCGTCGAGCCGAGCGAGTTGAAGAGCTGGCTTGCGACTGAGGCCAGTGTTGACCTGAGCGAAGGTGGAGTGATGACGCTGGTATCGGGCACTCCGTACTGCAGCGGGACGCACACGATTCGCGCCGTAGCTCCGGGCGAACGCCTCGCCCTCGACTGGTCCATCGCCGGTCGGATGGTTCCGATCTCGTTTGGAATCACCTCCCACGGCGAAGGCACGAGTCTGGAGGTCGCGGTGCAGGTCGCCGACGATCTGGGCGACGTCATCCCCGAGAAAGAGGGGGCCAAGAGCGCGATGATGGAGACGTGGGCCTACAATGCCGGTTTGCTCAAGACCTGGCTCGAGCGGGGTGAAGCCATGTGTCGTCTGTCTCCCGAGCGAAAGCCTTCGACCTCGATCGTCCATGAAGTGACCATACGGGTCCCGCCGCAGCAGGTGTTCGCGGCGCTGGTCGAGCCCGAGCAGATCGCCAAATGGAACACCTACGCCGACAAACCCAAGGTCGAGCCCAAGGTCGGGGGACGGTACTCGTTTGGCTGGTCAAGTGAGGGCGAAGGGACCGATGGCCCCGGCGAAATCGTGGAATTCGAGGCGGGCAAAAAAATCACCTACAGCTGGCACGGAGACCCGCCCACACTTGTTTCCTGGACGGTCGAACCCCTGCCCGGGGCCCCCAATGCGACCAAGGTGACCCTCGTGCACTCGGGCTTCATCACCGAGCAGAACATGCTTGCAGGCTACAACTTGGGCTGGCCCGGCTTCGTCTACTCCCTGGCCGAGTGGCTGGAGCACGGCGAGCTCCCAAAGATGTTTCCCTAAAAGCGGCCTCGTCGGCAAAGCGTGCCCGTTCGCTCAGATCTCGTACAGGTAGCTGCAGGCCATCTCCCAGCGTCGGCTCCCGGTCCCCTCTAGGAGCTCGGCCGGAGTCGTGACGTGAGCCCGAAACTTGGCGGTTTGCCGGTGCCTGCCGCCTTTGACTTTGAGCGTCTTGGGAACTGCGACCAGAGTGATGCGGGGGGCGCCTTTCGTTTGAAACGCCAGTAGCTTGTCCTCAAACTGACTAAATGAGGCGACTCGGTCCGAGGCGGCCCAACGCCGCTGCTTGTCTCCGACGCGGAACGTGACATCGAACTCGCGGTTGTCGCGTGGAATGATGCCCGCAAGCGTGGCTCCGTCTTCGCTCGTGCAGTCGATTTGCGCGTCGGCTGCACCGGCACGAACGACGGCGGGGGTGAGTCCAAGCGCCACCACCACGAGGAGCACTCGCCCCAGCGTCCATGAAACACGTGCGTTCTTCTTCATGACCTGAGCTTCGTTTCACACCGGACTTGGACATCCACCGGCCGGCCGCCTGCGTCGAGTTGAGCGCTCAAACGCGCTGCGAACGTGGCGGTTTTGGGCTCGGCCTGCGGGTCAACCCGTGTCGTGCTCGGCCGACCCCACAGCCGCAGGGAAGGCAGCGAAAAGCCAGCCCCGTAGTCCAGCGCAAACACCTTCGCCTCCCAATCAGCGATGACCGCGAGGTGCTCGGCGTTCTCGAACCTCGGCCAGGTCTTCCCATCGTGCTCGAGCACCAAAGCCGCCTTACCCCCCTCGACGGGCAACCATCCGGTCAGT
The DNA here is from genome assembly GCA_964352485.1 of uncultured Nannocystaceae bacterium. Taxonomy (GTDB): domain Bacteria; phylum Myxococcota_A; class Polyangia; order Nannocystales; family Nannocystaceae; genus CAJXVA01. Next base: position 4,054 of record CAYGTG010000848.1, read on the forward strand.
TGGACGGTCTGCTTTGCGTCGACGCACGCCAGCCAGTGCGTCTCGACGACGGCGTCCGGCTCAGGCTCAGGCTCAGGCTCAGGCTCAGGCTCAGGCTCAGGCTCAGGCTCAG
>CAYGTG010000849.1:0-4155 GCA_964352485.1 uncultured Nannocystaceae bacterium
TCCACGTCCGCGGGCTGGATACGCTGCGCAAAGCGGCCACACACGCACCGGTGCTGGTCATCGCCAACCACAGCTCGTGGTGGGACTCGCTGTTGGCGCTGTGGATCTCGGAAACAGAAGTCCCCGAGTCCGCGGCGTACGGGATGATGGATGCGGCGAATCTCAAGCGCCTGCGCTTCTTCCGCTGGATCGGCTGTTTTGGCGTCGACCTCTCGTCGCGCCGCGATGGGGCCCGCGCGGCTCGGTATTCGCTCGAGTTGTTGAAGCTCCGCCGCACGATGTTGTGGGTGTTTCCACAGGGCGCTGAGCAACCGCCGCACCTGCCCCTGCGCTTCATGCCCGGAGCGGCCGGGATCGCGAGGCGGGCTCCATCGGTCTCGGTCGTTCCCGTCGCGTTTGCCTATGTGTTCGAGCGAGACGAACAGCCCCACGTCTACATCTCCGTCGGCGAGCCGATGGCCTCGGCGGACCGGGCGAACCGTGAGGCGCAGGAGCGCGCCGTCGAAGCGGAGCGAGGACGGATCAACCTCGAGATCGAGACGCGGGACCAAGGCTTCTCGACGATCTTTACGCAGGAGCCGCGCGCACTGTCTCGCTTGGCGACCGCCTGCCTCGACCGCTTCGCCGGCTGGCTGGCTCCACGACAAGCCAAGCGACGGACAGCGCTACCGCCCGACCCGGCCTCCAATCGCGCTCAAGCGCCCGCCCGAATCGAGCCTTAGCGTACGGTCGCGCCACGACACCTCCGGCTTGCCCAGGGCACGTGCAAACGCAAGGAGCAGGATCGCGTCGGCGAGGATCCATTCGTAGGTCACCGCTGCGACCTTCCGACCTCGAGGACCTGCGGCCGCAAGTGCGACCGCGATGCGCGTCGTCACGACGAGCGCTCCGAGGCCCAGGAACAACAGCGGCGCCGCCGGGGAGAGGAGCACCAGCATGCCAAGCAGGATGGGTGCCGCGGCGAGCAACAGCGGGTAGCTCCACAACAGGGAAGGGCGCTGCGCCCGAATCACCCACAGCCAGCGTGTATAGCGGGCCAGGACCGTCGACATCGAACGTGCGCTGCCGATCGCGCGGACGGGGGACCGATGCATCGTCGTGGTCCGCCCTTGCTCTCGCAGGCGCCGCGCGAGCTCCATATCTTCGCCGAGATGTTCAGTCAGCCCATCAAAGCCGCCAATCGCTCGGAGCGCGTCGGCCCTGACCGCGAACGTCTTGCCGACGAGCCCGCCTCGGTCGAGCTCACCGAGCAGGTTGAACGCATGCAGTGATGCTCCCAGCACCGCGGCGGAGGCTCGGTCTCCCATGCCCTGAAGCGCGCCGACCTCGACCGGAGGCGCCCACGCGGCCGCGACGGATTCGCTCGACAACGGAGCGATCAGCCCGTCGAGACAGAATCCGCCGAGGTCGACATCTGCGTCCACACACACCACGACGTCTTCGTCGGCGTCCCGCGTGACCTCGGCGAGCTGTCCAACCTTTCGATTGTAGGCGCTCGTGGGCGCAACGATCGCGCGCGCATCGAGCCCTTGGTCGCGCAGCCACGACGCGACTCGGCGCACGTGTGGCCAGGCCGGGTCGACGCGGCTCTCGACGCAAAGACGGATGTGAAGCTCTCCGCTGTACTGAAGCTGGGCGGTCGAGCGCAGGGCCAGTTCGAGCGTGGCGTCATCACCGGTGCACGGTCTCACCAACAGTACGGACGGCCACGGGCCGGGCGTCGCGGATAGAGGCGTCCTCGAACGAGCAGCGCGCACCAGCGCAACCCCGCAGATCGCCGTATACACCGCGACCCACCCCGTCACGCCTGCGGTCGCGAGCTGGACGAGCGGAGTCACGCCCTCCATCCTCGGCGGGTGCGGAACGGTAGGAGGAATTGCACCCACGGTTTGACGAACTTCGTCATCGAGAGGCTCTCGTGCATGGCCGTGCAGTGCCGGCCGTCGAACGATGTCTGCAGCAGAGAGCGGGTGTAGAACGGGGCGTCTTCGAGGCTGCGAATGACGCGGGTCTCACCCTGTGCACGGGCGCTGCCGTCCATGCCCCAGAAGCGGCGGGGCAGGACGCTGACCACATCGGCGCAGAGCGGCTCAACGCCGCCCGGCCGCAGTCGCAGACCCAAGGGCGCCTCGCTCCCATCGCGCTCACGGACGTCGTAGACGATGCAGACGTCGTCTCCGACGTCTGCTCGCGACCAGTTCCACGACTCGAAGGACTCCTCCAGCGGCACCTGGCCGAAGTTGCAGTCGTGGTACGCGCTTCCCCGAAAACGAACGGCGGGGACGTCGAGTTCGACCTCCGCCGATGCTTTGGCCCCAATGGGCCACCAATGGTGGTCTCCGGCCTGGTCGAGGCGGTACGGCGTCGGTGCTCCGTACTCGATGTCGATGCGAACGCGTCCGCGCAGTGGACGGCCCCAGACGGCGGTTCGTTCGTCGAGGTGAACAACAAGCGAGTCCGCGTTGCGCTCGATGCGGGAGCCGGACAGGGCGAAGCTGTCGGCGCTGCGTTCTATCGACTCCGGTCGCGCCTCCGTGAGCGCCCAGGCGCTGCCTCGCCTGCGGTAGAGCACCGCATTGACGGCGCACACCGAATCGGCAGCGGTCTGCGGCTGTTGCTGCCGTGACTTGTAGTAGGTCGGAGAAAACACCGATCCGACGAAGAAGATCAGCGTCAGAGCGAACTCGCCGTCCTCGCTGACGGCGTCGACGTACCACCACGCGTACCCGTTCGCAGGGACGGTCGCGTCAAACCCAAGCGGTTGAAGACCTGGTCCGCCGCGATGCGCCCACCCAACGTGACCATCGGTACGCCCGCTCCGGGGTGGGCATCCCCACCGACCAAGAAGAGACCCGGGATCTTGGTGCTCGCGCCCGGTCTTGCGAACGCTGCCGCGGCGCCGTGGGTCGCCGGTCCGTACAGCGCCCCTCCCGTTTGTGGGAACATCGAGGCGAACTGCGACGGTGTCGTCACCACGCTGTCCTGCATCGTCAGCTCCAGGCCGCATCGCGACAGCAGCTGCATCATGTGGGTCTTGCATGTCTCGATCTCCCCTTGAAAGTCACGTTCATCGCCGCGTGCTGGTGCATTGATCAGGCACAGCAGCCGCTCTTGGGCGTTCGCTTCGTGCAAGGCTCCGCGGTCTTGAGCGCAGATGTAGGTGGTTGGACGCGCCGGAATCCGGCCGTCGCGGAAGATGGCATCGAACTCCGCTTCGTAGTCGTCACTGAAGAATACGTTGTGCCACTGCAGGTCAAACCCTTTGGCTTGGCCGAGGCCGGTAAAGGTCACCGCGGAGAGTGAACGCTCCGGACGCTTGGACGAGACCGAGCGCTTGGGTTCGTCCCCGAGCAACCCGGCCGACAGGGCCGCGGGCGAACCGTTGAACACGACGGTCTTGCACTTGAATCGTCGGCCGTCGCTGCATCGAACGCCGGTCACGCCGCTGGAGTCGGTCTCGATCTCCGCGACCTCGGTGTTGCAGTGCACCTCACCTCCGAGCTGCTCGACCGCCGCGACGGTTGCCCGTGCGAGCTCGATCATGCCGCCTTCGACCCGCCAGACACCGGCCTGCTCCACGGCCGCGATCAGAGAGAGCGTGCCGGGGGCAGAGAAGGGATTCGACCCGTAGTAGGTCGCATAGCGGGCGAACAGCTGGCGCAGCCGAGCGTCCTTGAAGTAGCTTCCGAGGGTTTTCCAAAGCGACCGGTGCCAATCGATCTTCATGAGCTGCCACAGCCCCCGAGGGCCTGTGTTGGACAGCCCGGCCATGATGCCCGGGGTCTGGGCCTCGATGAATGGGGCGCGGACGGTCTCGTAGATCGACTGCGCATTGCGGTGGAAGGCTCGAAACGCGTCCGCTTCTGTGGGCCCCGCGAACGCGGCGATCGCGTCGGCGGATCGCTCAGGTTCCGAAAAAAGGTCGAGGGTAGACCCGTCCATCCAGGCGTGCCGAGCCAAGACCTCCAGCGGTTGGGTTCGGACCGCCCGGCCAAAGTCGAGCCCTGCCTCGGCCCACAAGGCCTCGAAGATTGGGCGCATGGTGAGGACGGTGGGGCCGGCGTCGATCTCGTGTTCGCCGACGCGTACGACGCGCATCTTCCCACCGGGCTCGGCGGCTCGGCCTCCGTGACCCACAGCACGCCCAGCACCCCG
>CAYGTG010000850.1:0-4142 GCA_964352485.1 uncultured Nannocystaceae bacterium
GACCTTTCGGATCGACTCGAGCAGCTCGAGAAGCAGGGGGACCCGCTGGCTCGACGACTCCGAGAGCGTGCGGTTCTCCTGCTCGAAGGCCAGCGCGTGCAGGGCCTCGGTGATCTGCTTGGCGGTGCGCTCGAGCACGCGCCCGTCTGCAATCATTCGGATCCTCATCTCCAGTCCTCCGTGTGTCGGTCTGCGTTCGTCCAGTCGCCGCTGGGGATGCGGGTTCGCCCTCGGGCCTGCTCCGGCGAGAGCAGGTAGGCCAGGACCTCGTCGCCGTACTTGAGGCGGATGGCCGAGCGCTCGTAGGAGCGCGGGTGGCCTTCGAGGCGGTCGAGCGCGGCGAGGGTGACCGGGTCGATCTCGTAGACCTCGCCGACCACCGCCGTCGCCCCGCCCGCGATCATGGCCGGGAACGCGCCCAGGCTGACGAGCTCGAACGCGGCCTCGGTCCGCGCGCGGGCGACGAGGTCGTGGTGGTCGAGCAGGTAGTAGTTGGGCTCGCCGGAGCGGAGCGTGCCTCGTGGGATTGCTTCGGGCGCGGCTCCAAGTCCACGCCCTCAGCAGAGTAGCGCCGGCCCGGTCACGCGGTGGGACACCGACACCGGTGCACAAAACTAAAACCTCGCAGAAGTTCCTTGCGGCGACGCCCATCGTCACGGATTGCACAAAACTAAAGTTTGGCTTAATGTTCTTGCATGAACGAGGCGACCACCAGATCGCCCGACTGGGACCACCTCTTCGAGATCGCGGCGGCCCAGGACGGGCTCTTCACGACGCAACAGGCGGCCGAGGCCGGCTACTCGCCGCAGCTGCTCGCGCACCATCTCGGCTCTGGCCGGATGGTCCGGGTGCGTAGAGGTGTGTACCGCCTCGTGCACTTCCCCGCCGGCGACCACGAGGACCTAACCGTGGTCTGGCTCTGGTCCGAGCAGGAGGGCGTCTTCTCCCACCAGACCGCGCTCGCCCTGCAGGACCTTTCGGATGTACTGCCCTCGCAGGTGCACCTCACTCTCCCCGAGCAGTGGCAGAAGCGCCGGCTCCGGATCCCCGATGGCGTCATCCTTCACTACCGCGACGTCGCCGAGCCCGAGCGGCGCTGGTTCGGGCCGGTGCCGGCCACCGCTCCGCTGCGCACGCTCGAGGACTGCGCCGCCGAGCACCTGCCCCCCGAGCTGCTGCGCGGAGCGGCCCTCGACGCGATCGACCGTAGGCTGGTCGCGCGCGCCGAACTCGCCGCCGTCGAGGCGACGCTGGAGCCCTTCGGAGGGCTCCAGCCATGACCCGAGAGTACCGCACCGCCGCCGCCTTCAAGCAGGCGTTGGAGCAACGGCTCCGAACCGCGTCGACCTCAGGCGTCGACTTCGCCCGGCGCCGCCAGCTCGTGGTGTTCGACCGCTTCCTCGCGCGCATCGCCCTCGAGCTCGGAGACGCCGTAACGCTCAAGGGTGGCCTCGCCGTCGAGCTCCGGATCGAGCGGGCACGAACCACGACGGACGTCGACCTCCGCGTGATGGGCTCGCCGGACGACATCCTCGCCCGGCTTGATGCCGCCGCCGGGCGCGACCTGGGCGACTTCATGGTCTTCACCATCCAGCCTCACGCCCGGCACCCCGAGATTCAGAACGACGGGATGCAGTACGACGGCGTTCGATTCCGTGCCGAGTGCAGCCTCGCGGGCAAGGTCTACGCTCGCCCGTTCGGCGTCGACGTGGCGTTCGGTGATCCCATCCTCGGCAAGCCCGAGGTGATGGTCGCCGAGGATGCGCTGGCGTTCGCGGGCATCGCACCGCCAACCCTGCACGTGTACCCGGTCGAGACCCACATCGCCGAGAAGCTCCACGCCTACACGATGCCGCGCGTTCGCCCGAACTCCCGGGTGAAGGACCTGCCCGACCTCGCGCTGATCGCCACAGCAGGCTCCATCGACGCGGGCCGGCTGCGCGCCGCGATCGACCAAACATTCGGCTTCCGCGGGACGCACGCGGTACCGGGCCGCCTCCCTGCACCGCCCGACACGTGGAAAGAGCCTTACGCGACCATCGCGAAGGAAGACCAGCTGCGGTGGCCGACCCTCGATGAGGCGTTCGAAGCGGCCCGCGCGTTCCTCGACCCCGTGCTTGCTGACCTCACCGACAGCCAGTGGGATCCCGACGGCTGGTCTTGGAGTGGAGGTGGTGAATGACGTCGACTACGCCGACCGTCACCGAGGAGATCAAGCGCTACCTCCGGACCGGCGACACCGATCCGTACCACGCGGTATGGTCGGCTCCGAGCTTCCTCCAGCGTGCTCAGCTCGCGGGCGCCGACCTGGAGAACGCACTCGTCGCCGAGGTGTCGCGGCGTGCCAACGGGTGGGAGCCGCCACCGACCCTGATGGCTATCGAGGACCTCGTTGTGTTCACGCGCACCAAGGTGGAACCGATGGTGCGCGGGCTCTTCCCGCGTGCGGAGCAGGACGCGGTGACGGCGCTGATCGAGAGGTCGGTCGTGTTCCTCACGCCGAGCAACATCGAGGAGGCGCTTCGCGAGGCGCGGTTTCCACGTTCGGCATGGGACCTGGCCAACCTCTACCTCGGCGCCGTCGGTGCCGACTTGCTCGCCGACGACGCGCCCCAGATTCTCGGCATCAGCGAAGAGACGACCTGCTACGTGTCGCCCGCCTACTTCGATGAAGAGGACACCTTCGCCGACTTCGTGGTGCACGAGGTCGCCCACATCTTCCACAACTGCAAACGCCGGAAGGCGGGGCTCCGCGAGACCCGCCGGCGGGAGTGGCTGCTCGACATCGAGTTTCGGAAGCGAGAGACCTTCGCCTACGCCTGCGAGGCCTACGCGTGCGTGCTCCGACAGGCGAAGAAGCCAGCGGAGCGCGTCGCGCTGGCGGCCGGGCTCCGCGACAGCTTCGGCACCGGGGACGTGCGCGTCGAGCCCGGAGAGGTCGCCGAGATCGTGCGAAGCGCCGCCGAGCGTCGCAACGGCTGGAAGGTGATCCTCGAGTGCTGCGCGACGCCGAAGCGGAGGCACCGGGCTGCACCCCCAAGAGTGAAGACGGAGTCTGAACGATGAACCGAGATCGAGACGCCGAGATCGACCGAGACAAGGTCCGCGCCGAGGCCCCGAAGCTCGATGGGACAGGGCTGCGGGTGTGGCTCGATCGGGCGATCGACATGCTGCCCGACGAGGCGTTCCTCGAGCTCATCGCGGACTACGTCCACCTCCGCGACAGGGCATGCGACTCCCCCGTCTCGCGGTGTCGCGCCTCGAAGTAGACGTCCAACTCCTCGTCATCGTACGTCCCAAACGTCCACCCATCCGCGAGGGTTCTGTAGCCCGCATAGCGGCAGTTGTAGGAGCCATCGCGGTTCAACTCCGCCGCGCTACACCCCTCGTGCTCGCCGGACACCACGAACGGGTCATTGCTGAACTTCACCCCGAGGCTCGGTGACCACGCCAACGATCCACGCCTGCTTCCACACGGGATGGATCAGAGGGTGCGCGTCTCGAGCTTCATTGGAGGCCCATCGACCAGCGGGATCGGCACGATCCGCTCAACCTTCGTCGGGTCGATGAACGTGCGCTCGCCCAGCTCCGAAACCTCCAGATTCGGCGGCCAGATATCGGGCACCACGAATGCCGGCTCCAGGACTTCGGGTGGCGGCCCCTCGCAACCGCTCGCCCCGTGCAACCCGACCAACCCGCAGCAAAGCGGGCCCAGCACACCGAAGAGTCGCTCCCGCATTCGCCCTATCTTCCTCCGAGTCCCGAAGCGCCTGCAACCGCCGAATGGAGGCGTGGACAGGGTTGTTGCCCCAAGCAGCAGCCCCGCTTCAAAACCGAAGCGAGACTCCGCCGGGCGAGACCGCGACCGCCTGCGCGTTGCGGCCCCGGCGGATGCCGATGCTCAGGAGCACGGCGCCGGTGACCGCGAGGGCCCCACCGATGGCGGTGCCGACGATACCGCCGGTCTGAGTGTCGTAGTCGAACTGGCAGCGGCCGGTGTCGTCGGCGTTGCAGGTTCGCTCGTAGGATCGCCCGTGCAGCACCAGCAGTGGAACACCGGCGGCCAGTGCCACCACCGCGCCGCCGAGGCTGCCCACGCCCGCCAATCGAAGACCACGACCATTGGGTGGGGGCTCGGCCGG
>CAYGTG010000851.1:0-4140 GCA_964352485.1 uncultured Nannocystaceae bacterium
GGACGCGGGTGTACCACGCCGAAACAGGTTGCGACCGCGACGATCCCCAAGTAAGCCAGACCCCGTGGTGGGTCGATGTTGGGGAGTTTGCGCGTTGATGTCCGTTCTGGTCGCCGGCTGCGAGGATGCCGGGCCGCAAAGCGTGATCGACGAGGAGCCGCCGGGCGAGGGCGTGGCGTTCGACGAGGACAATCCATACGCAGACGTTGAGGGCAAGGCGGATTCACCGAGAACCTATGAGGTTCCGACCGAGCTGCCGGACCTGGAGCGCCCGGAGATCATCGTTTCGCTGGACAACAAGACCGTGCACCTCTTCGACCGGGCCACGGGCTTTTCCGCCGTCTACCCGACCGGTCCCGGCGCGCTGACGTCCTCGGGGCGAAGCATGACGCCCGCGGGTTTCTTCGCCACGTGGAGCGACGTCGAGGACTACTGGTACTTCATCCCCCGTCGATATACGCCGGACTACTTCGGCGGGTTCCCGTTTCTGCGGTTGACCATCGAAAACTCGGACGGTCAGCACACGTACGGGTTTCATGGCCCGATCTCCTATACCTGTCCGGGCGGCGCAAGCAGCTGCGACCTTGAGGACCGGCAGTGGTTCCTCAGGCGTGACTTCGTCTCCCATGGCTGCATGCGGATGGAGTCGCAAGACATCGTCGACATGTTCTATGCGATCGCCGCGCACCCTTCGGTTCCGGTGACGATCATCCCAGACGCCGAACTCGATGCAGCGGGCAACGTCGTGGACCTGGGAACGGACGTGACGCTGTGGGACGTGGGGGCTTCGATCTCGTATGGGGACTGCGGCGTCCGAGCCGACCCGTACTCGGTCGACGGTCGCTGGACCAGCGCCTCGTGCGGCTGAGCTGCTGGAGCCCTTCGCGTCCTCGTCACACCGTCGCGCGGGTCCCCCGGCCCGATGGCGCGGAGTCGCGAACCGTCGACGGAGCGCGACTCAGGCCGAGTTCACAACCCCACGGGGTCCGAAGATCGCTGTTCCCACCCGCACCAGCGTGGCGCCTTCTTCGATGGCGACACGAAAGTCTGCCGACATGCCCATCGACAGTTCACGAAGTTGCACTCCGGGGCGCGCGACGCTGCTGTGGAGGTCCCGAAGCGCGCGCAGGGCCGCGAAATGGGGCCGCGTCGCCTCAGGCGTACCTTGAGGGGGGATCAACATGAGGCCCCGGCAGCGCACGTGGACGAGATCGGCGAAGCGGTCGAGCAGCTCGGGGAGCTGCCCGGGGCTGATGCCTGCCTTTTGTGGCTCGTCCGCGATGTTGACCTGGATCAGAACATCTTGGCCGGACCCGCGCGCTTCGAGCTTTTCGAGGATCTTGGGTCGGTCCACCGTGTGGATCAGGTGCGATCCGGCGACGAGCTTGACCTTGTTGGATTGCAGCGGCCCGATGAAGTGCCAACGGGGTGCCGGGGCGTCTTGGATCGCGTCGGCTTTCTCGCGGAGCTCCTGGGCGTAGTTCTCGCCAAAGTCGAGCAGACCGGCCGTGCGGGCCTCGAGGATGGCGGCGAGCGGATGCCGCTTGCTCACCCCGACCAGCGTGACCTCTTGGCCGTCGCTGCGGGCCGCGGCCGAAGCGACGGCCTCGCGAATCTGGGCGAGCCGTTGCGCGAGGGTCTGGGTCATTTCGAGCACTCCTGCAGCCGCGCGAGGACCTGTGCCACGGGCAGGCCGACGACGTTCGTATAGGATCCCTCGAGGCGGGTCACCCAGCTCGCGGCTTCGGCCTGGATGCCGTAGCCGCCGGCCTTGTCGCGCCAGGCATCGGTGCTCAAGTACGCGTCCAACTCCGCGGCGGTGAGTGATCGAAACCAAACCCGCGTGGTTTCGACGTGGATCTCCACATCGCGCGGTCCGGTGGCCAGCCCCCACGCGGTGGTCACTTGGTGCCCGTTCGGACCGGCGATGGACCGGAGCATCTCTAAGCATGCGTCGCGGTCGGATGGTTTGCCGAGCGGTGCGGGCTGCTCCTCAATCCAAACGACAGTGTCGGCGGCGAGGATCCGCTGCTCACCGATGTCACCGGGTCGCGCCAGCGCGGCCGCGAGCTTGGCCTGCGCGATCCGTCGAGCGTAGGGCAGTGCCTCCTCTGACGGGTTTGGAGCCTCATCGCATGCGACGGGGCGCACCTGCACGGACACGCCGGCGTCTCGCAGCAGCGCCGCCCGGCGCGGGGAGGCCGATGCGAGCACGAGCGGGGGCAGGGCGAGCACGGCGGCATGGTCACAGCAACCGCACGCACGGGCAAGCGAGCGTTGGCGCGTGAGCGCGGTAGAATCCTGGACGTGAAGATCTCGTCCGTACGCCCCAGCGTCGTCGCCGCCTACGCCGCGGTCACCGCATCCATCCCCCTGATGCTGCTGTCGGTCTCCTTGCTGCGGCCGATCGAGCGGGTCGAGCCGGTCGACGTCGAGGCGGTCGAGCGCGCTGCGGCCCTGGCAGAGGGTCCGTCCGACGCAGAAGCCGTTCGAGCGTTGGCCGGCCTGTGGTGGAAAGCGCTACCGGGGCTGGAGGGGTCCGATGTCGGCTTCTACTACTTCCACGGTGATGGCAAGGGCCTGTATCGGTACGGCAAGGTCGGCCTCGTCAACACGCACAGTTTCGACTACGACGTCGCCGGCGGCATCTTGGTCCTGGAGTTTCGAAAGAGCGGCGTGCGTCACGAGCTGCCGTTCTCGCTCGAGTCCGAGGGGTCCATCGACTGGTTGACGCTGGCGTACGACCCGGAGACTCAAACCCAGGGGGCTCGCTACTTCCGGGACCGGCCTGGACCCATTGATCCCCATCGAGCCGTCTCGTCCGATCTCGGACAAGCACCGGCCGGCCACATGTGGATCGACCTCGACCGATATGCGACCGGTGGCATCGGATTTCACATGTATCAGTTCAGACCCGCGGGCATCGACGGTCGGGGCGTGGGCTGGTTTCACCGCGGAGACTTCGACGACTGGACCACCGAGGCGTTCACCTACCGGATCGCTGGCGAGCAGCTGGCGATGCACTTCACCTTGGCCGATCGCACCGAAGTCAGCGGTTTTGAAGTGGACGCAGGAGAGCCCCGAACCCTGAGGTTCGAGGCTGACCCCCGCGATTTCTGGCACCCCCATGCCTACCTGGACATGGGGGCCTCGTTCGGAACGGCTCCGGCCGCGGCGTGGGCGATGGATGTCCCTTACAAGCGGACCGAGTAGACCACGCCCATCGCGGGGGACCCAAAGGGCTCGAAGGTGGCGGTTCCCAGGGCGGCAGCAACACAGCGGCCAAGGCTGTTGGCGTGAGGCGCCTGCGGAGCGGCGGAGCGGACCTTACCGGAGCCGGCGATCGACAGCTTGACCTTCACGGTCGTTCCTGCGGGTGCAGCGTGCATGTCGCGACACTGCTTGGCCTCCGACTTGGGTCCCGTCAGTGCCTTGCGAATCTGCGAGGACGTGAGCTTGGTCGGCAGCGAGATCGTGGGGGTCTTGGGCTTGGCCTTGGGCTTCGCCGCGCCGCGTCCACACGATGCGGGGTCAACGATGCACTGCACGCTCAGCTCGTCCGTGGTCTTCTCGGGCTCCGCTTTGGGTGCGGGCGCTGGCGCGGTCGCTTTGGGCTTCGCGGTCGAAGTCCGCTTCGTCGTGGCGCGCCGGGTGGACTTCTTGCTGCGGGTTGCGGGCTTCGCCTTGGCCTTGACCTGCGGTGCAGGCTCGGAGTCGAGCTCGGGTGCCGGGGCCGGCGTCGGTGCGGAGACGTGGGGGATCACGGCGCCGTCGATCTGCAGACCGTGTGCGACCCGAGCGCGGGTGTCCTGGTCGAAGACCGCCGCGGCTGCCATGGTGGGGCGAGGCGCCGGGTCCTCGGTGACCTGCGTTCCGTGAGGCAGGCCCAGGACGAGCATGGTGCTCAGTGCAACGACGGCACCTGCGAGCAGGCCCACGGTCGCGACGGCCCAGCGCGGGGCCGACGGGGGCTGGGGAAGGCTGGGCTCGGGCTCGGGCACCAAGCGCGACGTCGTCAGATCATGGGCCGCGTTGAGCGGTGCGGCGAGTCGCAGCGCGCCCAGATCGATCACGCCAGAGCTGTCCGCTGCCTGCGCGGCGCCGCTGGGCTGGGCGGCTTCGCGAGCACGCAGCGAGTCC
>CAYGTG010000852.1:0-4136 GCA_964352485.1 uncultured Nannocystaceae bacterium
CCTGACGCCGCTGCTCGTAGGCTGGGTCGCCGAAGCGCTGCGTGCGGCCGAGCGGGACGCCCACGTGCACGAGGTCGAGGGCGCGTGGCCCGACCATCGCGCGCAGTCGCGCGCCCTCCAGGAATTAATCATCGCCACCCAGGAGCAGGATGTCGCCCGATACGGAGCCTTCGGAAATCCCTGGGTCGTGGTGGCCCGGCGCATGCAGACATTCGCCAACAACCTGACGGGCTCGAGATTCAAGGACCTCGTCGAGCAGGCTCAGCCCCTCATCGGACTCGCCTACGTCCACGCAGGGGAGCTCCGTGCCGCTGCGCAAGCCCTCGACGCCATCACCCTCGACGGGAAGCCGATCGAGGTGCAGCTCGCGGCCCAGACCGCCCGGCTCAACGCGACGATCGACAAGGCGGACTGGGGACGCTGCGCCGAGCTCGGACGTGCGATCGACGGCCTCCTCGCCGATATCCCCGAGGGAGAGCACGTCGACCTCGTGGGCCAAGCCCTCGGCACGAAGGGCCGGGCGCACCTGCACGCGCGCGACTTCCAAGCGGCCGAAGACCTCCTCACCCGAGCGGTCCAACACCACGACCGACATCGCCCCGAGGAGTCCGGACGCTCCCGTGTCTACCTCGCGCAGGCCCAGCGCAACCTCGGCCGGCCGGGCGTCGCCCTCGCGACGCTCGAGACTGCGCAGCGCGATCTCGAGGCCCACACGCGTCCCGACAGTGGCCCGTACTTCCAGTCGTGCTCCATGTATCTGCAGCACGAGCGCGCCCGCGTTCTCGTGGTTCTGGACGACGCCGACGCGGCGCTCTCCAGTGCTCGCAAAGCCCTCGAATCGAGCCGTCACCTCGGCTTCTGGCCCCAGCTCGGCATCCTGCGAACGATCGCCTGGGCCTACCGCTTGCTCGCCAAGCACGATCGCGCCGACGCCTGCGTCGACGAGATGAAGCAGCTCGAGGTCCCGCAGGGGCAAGAGAACCTCCGCGACCGTCTGGTCGACGAAGCCGAAGGCTTCCCGCACCCCGGCGGCGAGGTCTACTGAGCCGTTCAAGAGCCAACGGGTCAGCCTCTTCCTCGACGCTGAAGGCGCGTCGGTGCTGCCAAACGACTGCAGCGACTCAAGGGCCCGCTCGCCGACCAACTCGTCTATGTTCACCGACATGCACTCGAATCGGCCGGTACTTCTCTTTCTCGCGATGATCGCGATCGCATGCGGTGACGACACGGCGGCCGCCGACACCGACACCGACACCGGTTCTTCTGGCTCGACCGGCGGAACGTCTGCGTCCGCGTCCGCGTCCGCGTCTGCGTCTGCGTCCGCGTCCGCGTCCGGTACCACGACGACGAACGCGAGCAGCGACACCTCGACGACGAACGGCACGACCGACGCAGACACGACCGCCGCGGACGACACCAGCTCGGGAGAGAGCAGCACCGGCGAGCCTCCCGAAGAACCCGTTGGGGCCTCTGGCGCTTATCGCCTCCCCTCGGGGCTGAGCTTCACGGTGTTCGACGCGGCCGCGCACCCCGACGGGGGCGTTGTCCTCGTCGGAAACGTGCTGCGACAGACCGAGGGCGGCGACACTCGGGAGGCCGCCATCGCCCGCATCGACGACGACGGTAGCGTTGCGTGGGCGCTTCGGACCAACCTCTCCACCAACGAGCAGTTCTTCGGCGTCTTGGTCACGGACGACGCGGTCTACGGCGCCGGGCTCACCCGTCGCGACACCGGGCAAGGCAACAACAACGAGATCCGCATCTCTGAGTTCGGCCTCGACGGGACCTATGTTCGCAGCGTCATCGTAGGAGACCCCAGCACCGAGGAGCACGCCTGGGACATGATCGAGACCTCCGGCGGTGGATTTGCGATGGCCGGCTACACCGACCAGACGGGCTTTGGTGACCGCGACGGGCTCCTCGTCGGCTTCAACGCCGACCTCACCGTCGAGTGGGCGATCGGCGTCGGCGGTCCCGGCACCGACCAGCTCTACAAGATCAGCGAAGACACCGATGGCGGGCTGCTCGGCGTCGGTGCGCGAGGCATCTCCGAGGGGGTCTCCAACAGCGTGCTGGTCAAGGTTGGCAGCGACGGCACCTATGACTTCTCGTCCTCCTTTGGAGACGGCGGCGCAGACACGATGCGAGGCGCCGCGCCGCTGGGCGATGGGCGGTATCTCGTCGTCGGGGAGACGGGCTCCTGGGGCGCGGGGCCGAGCGACGGCTACTACGGAATCGTCGAGCCCGCCGCCGCCTCCGTCGAGCTCTCCACCCTCGGCGGCACAGGCTTCGAGACGCTGCGCACCCTCATCCCCCTCGGAGACGATCGTTTCGCGATCGGCGGCCAAGCGGGCTCGGTCTCGATGAGCGAGGACGCCTGGCTGGCGCGCCTCGACGCCTCCGCAGACCTCGCGCTCGACTGGCAGTACGTGTACGAAGCCCCTGGCAATCAGCGGATGGTCACAGGAGCCGGAGCCCTGCGCGCCGATGGGGGCCTGGCGCTCGGCTTTCACGAATTCTCCGAGGCTCCCGCCGGCAACGTCGCGTCCGTCCTCTACACGGACAGCCTGGGCGGGCTCGAGGGCCCGTGTCCGACCGCGGCCGCCGATCCCTTCACACCCGAAGGCGTCGAGCCCATCACCCCGGAGACCACCATTTCCGAGGGCGTGCCCACGTTCGACCGCTTCGTGCTGGCCGCAGACGACGAGCCCTTCGTCGCCCTGGACATCGGGCCCAGCTCGGCGCTGTGTCGCTGACCCGACCAGGTCCAGGTCCTGCCGCCCGCGGTCACTCGCCGGACGGCACGCAGATGCCGGCGAACTCTTGCCCGATCGGCGGTTGTACGCCGTCGGGAAATCCGGAGATGCACTCGCTTCCCATCGGGCAAACGGGTTGGCTCAGCTCGCAGTAGGGACGGCAGCACCGCGGGCCCTCACAGTCGGGGCCAGGCGGACCGCAGTAGAGCCCTGGGTCGCAGGCGTTGATGAATTCGCACGGGTCACCCTCCAGGCCGGCGTCACCGCTGGCATCCGGAGCACACGTGAATCCAGTGTCGACGGGATAGCAACCCTCGTCCTGCGCACAGTCTTGAGCGAGTGGGTTGCAGGTCGGGATACAGACGGCGAGAAACCCATCCCCCGAGATCAGGCAGGCCGCGTCAGCCTCCAGGCAGACCGGGTTGGTCTGTTCACCCGCACAATATCCAACGCAGGTGCCCTCGAGGTCTTCGTTGACCCTCCAGCACATCGCGTGCCGCTCGCACGTGTCGTAGCCATCCACGCCTGAGCCCTGGGTCAGGGTGCAGGACTCGCCGACGGCGTCAGGGTCCGGCACGAG
This sequence comes from uncultured Nannocystaceae bacterium, assembly GCA_964352485.1. Classification (GTDB taxonomy): domain Bacteria; phylum Myxococcota_A; class Polyangia; order Nannocystales; family Nannocystaceae; genus CAJXVA01. Next base: position 3,337 of record CAYGTG010000852.1, read on the forward strand.
CGGTCGACACGCCCAGTCGTTCCACGCGTTGCCACCATCGTTCGCGATCGGAATGCACTTTTGGTCGATGGGGCAGTCCTGGGCATAGATCGAGCACTCGGTGGAGCTGGGGACATCGAGGGGGTTGAGGAAGCCAGCCGGAGGATCCGGGAGCGGCTCGCCCGTCGAGGTGCTGGCGTCCCCAAGCGTGGAGCTGGTCTGCGCAGAGGCCTCGGACGAAGTCGTATCGAGGTGACCAGAACTGTCGCTGGTGCTCGCTGCAGTAGGGAGGCCGGTTGTGGACTCCGTCGCTTTCGCGGACGTGGAGGAGGAAGAGGACGGGCCACACGCGCCGGCGAGCAGCACGACACCGACAAACCCTGCGACGAACTCAGCACGAATCATCATTGAGCACCACCTCTCCGCCCTCGGCGTTCTGACACACGGCATAAACCTCCGAGACGCACAGGCTCGGGTTGCGGCTGATGTTGCAGCGACGGAGCGAGCCGAGGCGATGCAGGGTTGCAAGCGAGGTCAAGGCCGGGTTGTCTTGCACCGAGAGGGCGTCGAGTCCCTGCATTCCGTCGAAAGCCTCGGACGCCTGGAGCGACTCATTTCGCCACAGCAGCACGGAGCCGTCGAACACCTCAATCGGTAGGCCTTCGAGCACCTCGAGCTGCGGGTTGTCGGTGATGATGACGCCTCTTCCGTACTGCATCTGCGCACCAACACTGGAGAGTGCAGACAGGCCCGCCGTCGATCGGAGTTCGTCATTGTCTTGGATGCGGAGCGTGGCACCCACCTCGGTCAGACACGACAGC
>CAYGTG010000853.1:0-4124 GCA_964352485.1 uncultured Nannocystaceae bacterium
CGATGCTCCTCCAGGACCACCCCATGCGCGCCTCGGACCCCTCCGAACTCGGGCGGCAGGGCCCACGCCAGTCGGTTGGCGAACTCGCCCGCGGTGGACGGTCGTTTGAGGGGGTCCTTGTCCAGACACGCGGCCATCAACACCCGGAGCTCGGGCGTGAGCGCGCGTCCGGCAGGGTAGTGGGCCAGATCGACCGCCGGGCGTTCCGTGTGGGCCCCCAGCCACTGCAGCGGCTCCCCATCCATCTCGCGCCGAATGGCGGTCACCGACCGCCCCGCCCACAGCGGCGTGCACCCGGTCAGCAGCTCGTAGAGCACAAACGCCAGGCTGTAGACGTCGCTGGCCGGGGACAGCTTGCCGTCGAGAACCTGCTCGGGCTGAGCGTAGTGCGGCGTCCCCACCAGCATGTGCGACTGCGTCGCGTTGGCGGCCATGATGGAGTCGCCCTCCCACGACCGGGCCAGCCCAAAGTCCAGCACCTTCACGTTTCCGTCCTCTTGGACCCAAATGTTCCCCGGCTTCACATCCCGGTGGACGATGCCGCTGCGATGGGCCTCGTCGAGGCCGAGGCACGCCTGGTGGATGATACGGACCGCTTCGTCCGGGGGAAGCGGGGCGTCGAAGTCATGGTAGGCGCCGAGGTCTCGGCCCTGCAGCAGCTCCATGACGAGGAACCAGCGCTCGTCCTGACCCAGCCCGTGGTCGTAGACATGCACGACGTGTGCGTTCGACAGGGAGCTGAGGATCCGAATCTCTCGCAAGGCCCGCAGAGCGGTGCCTTCGTCGGTCACCGGTGCACGCGAGATTTTCAGCGCGACCGGGTCGCGGAACTTGCTCGAGGTCGCCTCATAGACCCACGCGAACGTTCCAACTCCGAGCAGCTTGCGCAGCTCGAAGTCTTCGTAGCGGTCTCCTGGCTTGAGGGGAGCGGACACGGCAGACGCAGCGTCAGCGTACAGGAACGGGAACCGAGAGGTCGGGACGACCGAGGCTCGAGGCGACCGCGGTGACCACCATCGCGTCGTCGTCGAGGCCGTCGATGTAGGCCAAGTCGTCTTCGCCGTCGCGCGGAAGCAGGAAGTACTCGACGGCGGCGACGATGCGCCGGGCGCCAAGGGCCGAGGCGGTCGGCAGTGCGTCGATCAGTCCATGGCAGCTGGCGGCGATCGCCGCGGCGAGCTTGGTGTCGAGGTGGGTCCGAGTCTGGGCGGCCTCGATGATGGTCTCGAGGTAGCGGTCGACCGAGCGGCGCAGCGCGTCCGGGTCGCGGGCCGTGACTGCGAGCAGTCGCTCGAACGTGCTCCCTGCCGACGGCGGTATTCCCTCAAGCGTGCCAGCCTCCATGTCGCGATCATGCCACGCGGCTCGACGCGCGATCAATCGAACGTCGATTCCGACGCGGCCAAGCGCTCGGCCGCCGCCCGGCCAGCGTTGAGCCGTTCGACCATCTGCGAGACCTCCTGCTCGAAGCGGTTCGCCGCAGCCGACTCCTCGGCTTCCTTCTGGAACTCGACGTAGTCGCTGACCTCCTTGCCAACCGCGCCGGCATCGACCTTCACCGACAGCTCGGTGAGCAGTCGCTGCCGAGTCTCGAAATCAGCGGCGAAGTAGTGGTCGGGGTACTCGAAGTCTTGGATGGCCGCCCGCACGTTCCCCGACACGGACTCGACCGCGCGTCCGGAGAGATCTGCCTGCACACACTGCGCCCCAATTTCTAGCCACTGCTCCGGGGTCGCCGTGATGTTGGCGGTCTCCTCGCGCAGCAGGACATCCCGCAGAAGCCGGACGTAGTCCTCGGCAGTCGTGGGCCCGCGGACGCGGAACGGGTTTTGAGCGATCCGCGAGGTCGTCGCTTCGTCCATCTGCATGAAGTTGGCGTCGCACATCATGAACCACTTCCCGTCCTTGGGAATGAGGGTGCCATCGAAGATCCCGAACACCGCGCCGAGGTTGTTCTTCTCTTCCATCCGGAGGTCCCCGCTGCTGCGGCTCGCAAACGCGGTGTCGATGTCGGCCCAGTACACGCCGCAGACCCCATCGAAGCCGTAGACCTCCTCCTTGAAGATCTTGATCAGCGAGGAGGCGCTCGCATTTTGGTAGGAGCTCGCCCAATCGGTCCGACGAATCACGCGAAAGCGCGCCGGGATGTCCCGTTGACGGCAGTAGTCGAGGAAGTAGTTGCCTATCGCGTGCGCGGTGATGGTTTTTCCGCAGCCGGGCCGACCCAAGGCGAACAGCACCGGGTTGATGCGTTTTGCGCTGCGCCCGGCCTGAAGGTCGTACGCGGCCACATCACGGGCCAGCTTGAGCGCGGCCTGGACGTACTCGGTGTTGCCCACGATGTCCTCGACGGCGATGGGCTTGAGGTCGGTGACCGGGTCTCCCACCGGACGGGCACGAAAGCCCTCGTAGCGGCGATTGCCCACGGTCACCTTTCGCTGGGCCAGCGCGACACCGAAGGGGCGAAGCCGGCCCCCATGGGTCAGACGCTCGACTGCGCCCCGCAGCTGCACCACGAACGCATGCATCGTGGTGACGACCCAAGCCTCGCGCTCGAGCAGCTCCGCCCCCCCCGCGCCCGCGTGGCGCTTTTGCTGCACCTCGACGTAGCGCGCCGCCATCTTCAACACACGCTCCAACAGCGCGCGCGGCGGATGCTCAAGCAGGGTCTCGAGGCCCTCGGCTTCGAGATCCGAGGAGGGCTCTGGCACCGGCGCGATCACGGCGAGGCGAGGACAGAGCTCGTCCGCAAGCGCCGTCAAACAAAACGCGCCGATGAACAGGCGCTGGTCGAGCGTGGGCTCGGGGATCGCCAGGCTGCCGCTTCGCGCGATGTCTTCGAGCAACGCCGCATGCATGACCTCGCCCACCGCGAGCGCGAGGTCGCACGACTCCGCGGCCGCCTCGAGCGCCCCGAGCGTGATCACCGTGTGGCCGAACGGCGCCCGCACGTAGGCGTGCATCACCTTCCCCAGTCCGGACTCCTTCACCAGCGTCCGCATGCCGGGTCGGTCGAACCCGCCCGCGGGAGGCTCGACGACGATGGGGGGCTTCGATGCGGAGGACTCGGCGCCTTGCGTCACTTCAGCGACTCTACCGCGCTCTGTCGCTTCGGTTCGAGGCACGGGACCAGATCCATGCCGATCGAGCCTCGCCCGCGCAGTTCTGCCAGGGGCTTTTGCAGGCCCAAAGCCGGGTAACCTTCGCTTCCATGCCCGAAGCGCTCACCCACGAGCTGTCCGAGAAGGTTCTCACCATCTCGTTCAACCGCCCGGAGAAGAAGAACGCACTGACGATGGCGATGTATGACGCCCTCTTCAGCCGGCTGCGGCAAGCCGATGAGGAGTCCGAGGTGCGGGCCATCGTGCTCCGAGGCGAAGGCGGGACCTTCACCGCCGGGAACGACCTGAGCGACTTCATGAAGGACCCGCCGAGCACGATGGACTCGCCGGTCGGCAGGGTGCTGGATTTGCTGCCGAAGCTCCGCACGCCGCTGATCGCTGCGGTCAACGGTGCGGCGGTGGGCATCGGGACCACGCTGCTGATGCACTGCGATCTCGTCTACTGCTCGGACCTCTCCAAGTTCAAGATGCCCTTCGTCCCGCTGGGGCTGTGTCCCGAAGCCGGGTCGAGCTACCTGCTGCCGCGGCTCGCCGGACGGGTCAAAGCGACCGAGCTGCTGCTGCTCGGAGAAGCATTCGATGCCGCAACGGCGCTGCACATCGGGCTGGTCAACGAGGTCCTGTCCGCCGATGCGCTCGACGAGCGGGCACGAAGCGTCGCCCTGAAGATCGCCAGCCTGCCTCCGGCATCGGTCCGGCTGACCAAGTCACTCATCAGCCAGGCCCAGGGCGAGCTGTTGCACGCCGCGATGGAACGCGAAGGCGAGCTCTTCCTCGAGCGACTGCGCTCGCCCGAGGCGGCCGAGGCCATGCAGGCGTTCTTCCAAAAGCGGGCGCCGGATTTCTCCAAGTTCGAGTAGCCAAACCGGCCGCCGTGGTATCGAAGGGCGATGCGTCGCGCCTCGCTGCTGCTCTGCGCCCTCGCTGCCGCCTGCCAAGAGCCCCCGTCTCGGCCGGCGGTCGAGCCCGAGCCCCCTGCCCCAAGCGCCAAGCCTGCCGACC
>CAYGTG010000854.1:0-259 GCA_964352485.1 uncultured Nannocystaceae bacterium
CACCCGCTGGGGTCGGCACGCCTGCATCGAACCGATGTTCATGGCCGGCCTCCTGGGCGGACTTTGGGCCTACCACGCGAGCATCGAGTCCGAGGACCCGAAGACCTCCCGCCGCAACGCGGTGCTCGCAGGCCTGGCGCTCGGGTTCGCGATGCTCACCAAACAGCTCGCGGTCGGACTCGCGGTGCTCCCGATTCTCGCGCTCGAAGGGTGGCGCCGCGATCGCAGCGCCCTCCCCCGCCTCGCCCTGGCGCTCGGC
>CAYGTG010000854.1:269-4122 GCA_964352485.1 uncultured Nannocystaceae bacterium
GGCTTGTCTGGTTTGCGTGGGCCGGCATCGCCACAGACGGAGCCGTGTTCGAGGTTCTGCTCGATCGCGGCGTCCGGCAGCGCATGGTCGGGTTCGAGGGCGGCCAGAATGCGCGCACGCTCAATGAACTCGCCGGCGTGGTGTCCGAGGCGTCCGCTCCGATTCCGTGGCCGCTCGGCGCGGCAGGACTCGCGCTGCTTTGCGTTCTTCGACCGCGAGAGGAGCTTCGCGCTCCGCGTCCCGAGCTGCTGCTGCCGCTGTGGTTTGTGGGCAACGTGGTGGTGGTCGAGAACCTCTCGCAGTCGATGCTTCCCTGGTACGCGCTGCATCTTGTCGTGCCCGCGGTGGGTGGGGCGGCCTGGCTCGTCTGCGCGACGACGCGCCAGGCGGGACGTGGGGTCCTTCGGGTGACCCGGGCTGGGCTGGGTTGGGCGTGCGCCGGGACGATCGCTGTCACCGCGGCCCTCGGCGTGGTCTCACAACTCAACGTCGCGCTCGTGGCCATCGTTCTTCTCGTCGTGGCGTTTGCCCGGCGCCCCGACGCCACCCGGATCACCGCGCTGCTCGCCGTCTTCCTTCTGATGCTTGCGATGCGGGTGCGAGACCCAGAGCTCAACCCTCCAGCGCAGCCGTTCTCCCCCCTGATGGCGACGCTCGCCGACAGCCCGCGCGTCGCCGTCGATCGCCGCGCGGCCCTCCCCCAACTCGCGTACCGGGCGTTGTTCGGACCGGGTGCCACCGAGGTCAGCCGTGCGCCCTGGCCGACCGACGGTTTCGATGCGTATGTGCTCCCCACGGTCCTTCCGACCGAGTACGAGCCTCCGCCGGGCGTGACCCTGCACCGGACCGCTGGCGCAAGTGCCTTCGTCGGAGATCTCTCGGTTCGAGCGTGGTCGTTCTCAACGCTGCAGGAGCTTCTCCACGCCGGCCCGATCACCTACGAGGCCGAGCACCTCGCGGCGGCGGGATGGGACACCACCTTCGACGACTCCAAAGCATCAGGTGGTTCGCTTCGCCGCTACAGCCGCTACCGAAACGAGCTTCCCCCGAAGCTGCCGCTGAGCATCGGACCCAAGCTCAAGCTCCCGAAGGGTCGCCATGTCCTCGAGGTGTGGATGCGGTGGTCTTGTCCACTGTCGCAGGCCGAGCAAGCCGCGGCGGTGTTGAGCGTTTCCTCCGACGGCCGGGAGATCAAACGAGAGGAGCTCATCTGCAAGGACGGGCCGGACGTCCTCACCCCGTACCGGGTCGAGTTCGAACTCTCCGCGCCCGAAGTCTTCAACATGCGACTTGGGTTTCGCACCGGCACGGTCGAGCACGACCGCACCGTGATCACCTGGCAGGGCGAGTAGCTCGGCGCTCGTAGATCGACTCCCGTCCCCCGCTGCGGCACGCGAACCCGGCGTCCATCAGCCGACAGTCCTCGATGATGGTGTCGGGTCGCTCCGGCACCCGTCGCTCGATACGAAAGCCCTCGGTCGTGGGCTCCATCCGAGCGAGGGGGAACACACCTCGCTGAATCTGCGCCTGTGAGGGGTGTTCCCGCCACGTGATGTGGTTGTTGAGCGTCCACAACGAGTCCCCGGCCACGATGTTCAGGGACGGGCGGCTCATCAGGTCTTCGGCCAGGTCACGAGCCTTGAGCGGTTCCACCCCGCTGGAGACCAGGGAGTCTTGAATCGACTCGACGTCCGCGACGTCCTCCACGCCCTGCGCGGGCTGCCAACCGTACAGGCCTGGCTCGGGCAAACCCGGCCGAGCATTGCTCTCTCGCTCGAAGACCAGAGGCAGCGGCGCCCGCAGGTCGCTCCCCTCGAAGTCGAAATCACATTCGAGGCGGACCTCGGAGACAGCACGGCACCGAGCGCCTCCTCGGGCTGGATACTCCTGCAGCCTCAGACCAAAGCCACTCGCGTCCACGGCCACCGACAACACGTCGACCTCCATGGACTCGGCCCTGGGCCCGTACAGCAGAAGCGTCTCGCCGCCGGGATCGAGAACCAGCCACGCGCTTCCCTCACCGAGTTCGTCCTGAACCTCGGCCGCCTCCCCGCCCCGCTCATCCTCGGTCAACGCAACGTTGAGGGTCTCAAGCCCAGCGGCGAGGTCGAGCCGGTAAACCCCTGCCTCGACGGCCACGGGATCATACGCGGGCACGGCCACTTCGGTGGGCTCGGAGGCCGGCGGAGCGGTCGGAGGAGACGGCGCAGGCGCAGTCGTGCATCCGCACAGAAGCACCGTGCTGATGGAGATGGCCCGGACGCTCACGCGCGGAGGATCGCACGAATTCGGCACACGACAACAAACCCGCCGAACTGCAGGAGTCCCCACGCACGGCGGCTGCGGGCTACCGCGGCTTGAAGGTGAGCGAGATGTCGACGGCGACCGGAGCCTGCGTCGGCGCCGCGAACCGCAGACCCCCCAGGCCCCGGATCAGGCATGCCTCCACAGCGTCATCGTCGAGCGAGGACTCTGGAACCCCAACTTCGATCACCGCTCCGTCTTTGCCGAGCGTGAGCCGAAGATCCATGGTCCCCGCGAGTCTCGGAGAATCGGCGAGCGCGGCGAAGTAGCACATCCGCGCGAACCCGGCCCGGCGCTTCAGGATCGCGTCGACGTTGGACGCGTCCATGCCCTTCCCGACCTTGGCCTTGCCGATCTCGACTGTACCCGGCGCACCGGAGCCGCCAGCAGACTTGGAGAGCTCTACCTTCGGTTTCGTTGGTGGACCGCTCGAGGTCTCGACCCCGTGTCCGAACCCGACCTCTGGAAGCCAGCATCGACGCGGCTCGAGCGTGCACTTGGGCCCACGGATCTGCGAGATGGCCCGTGCAAGGACCTCGACCGTGACGCCTTCGTCGGCGCCGACCCGAATCCCGGCGACGTCTGGATGCTTGGTTCGAAAGCTCTTCGCCTTGTTGCGGAGCTCGACGTAGTTGAACGTGTCGCCGGACGCGTCGGGCCCGAGGTCGTACTCCGTGCCGCCCGTCTGCTCTGCGAGGTGAAATCCGTCCAAGGCAATGCGGACGTAAGGAGCATCCTCCGGCACTGTGCTTGCGAGCATCACGGCCCCCTGTTGGCCCTTGGGCGTCTGCACGACGAGCGCTCGAAGGCGCTCGGGCGGGAGCACGCCGATCAACGCGTGGAGCGTCGCCGCGGGCACCCCGGCATCGGTAACCCAAGCGACGGGGCCCTTCGAGGCAAGGATCGCCTCGGCGATCTCCTGCGGCGGCGAACCGGGCTTTGGTAGTGCGCCGGCCTGGAGGGAGACGGTCACGTCGCCGACCTGGATCCTCTCGAGGGTCACGACAACGGCGAGGCCGGCATCCGGGAGTGGGGGCAAGACCCCGGGCACGGTCGGAACGGGTTGACCCGGGTCCCCCATGGACTTCGCGCCGGCCGGCGGTGGCGGCTTTGGCTCAACGTCCACCTTGGGCGGCGTGGCCTCCTGAGGTTCGGGCACAGGCTTGTCCGCGGCCTCCGTCTGCCCCGCCTCGCGGCCCGTGGATGCGGCGACCTGCAGGGCGGAGGTTGGTGCTGGAGGGTTCGCTGGGGTTCCGCAACCCAAAAATCCAAGGCTGAGAAACCACGCCAAAGCCCATCTCACCTCGCCAGTATAAGCGGCCTTCGACGCGTCTCTCCGACGTTCGCCGGGACCTGTCGAGCCTAAAACACGGTCAAAAACCTGTTTTACAAAATGACCATCAAGGTGCTCCTTACGAACGAATCTGGCACTTTCTCGCGAACAGCTTGCGCTTTACATCGCGTCGGACCAGACTTTATCGGTGGCTCGCTCCTTCGGCTCTCACTTCGTCATCACGGCCAACACCACGGATGCCGGCCTCGCCGTTGT
>CAYGTG010000855.1:0-3199 GCA_964352485.1 uncultured Nannocystaceae bacterium
CCCCCGGTCCAACGCCGCAGACCCCACCGCCGACGGGCACAGACCCCCGGGCCCACGCTCCGCTCCCTCCGGGGCCCAACCCGCACTCGGACACAGCGTGGTTCGAAGCCCGGGTTGTGGATGAGCTCGGCGAGCCTATCGAGGGCGTGCCATTGACGTTTTTCTGCGACGGGTCGAGCCATTCCGCGACCACGGATGCATCCGGTCGTGCCCGCATCGACGCAGCGCCCGGTGCAGGGACTGTGACGTTCGATGACCCGCAGGGCCTCGTCGAACTGCTCCGACCGCGATGGGAGCAGGCCCGCGATGGAGTCTGGCTCGAGGACACGGCGCACCACACATACGCGTCTCCCGGCTCGACGTTGCCTGTCGCCCAGGTCGCGTCAGAACAAATCCATACGCTGGTGCTTCAGCCGAAGGTGCTGCTGGCACGCATCCGTGGAATGTTGTTCGATACGAACCGCGCGTTCTTGCTTCCAGCGGCCCTCGAACACCTCCCGAGACTGACGGCCCTGTATGCCGATCATCCAAACAGCGTGCTGCTGCTGGTCGGTCACACGGACACCACGGGTGAGCCGGAGTTCAACGACCCACTCTCCCTCGAGCGCGCCGAGTCGGTCGCTGCGTTTCTGCGCGACGACGCGTCGGCCTGGCTGGACCGGTACGAGCCCTCCCTCCCGACCGAGAAGCGCTGGGGTGCGTACGAGGACACCACGATGCTCACCATGGTCTTCGAGCGAACCGACGAAGACGTGCAAGGATCCCCGCTCAAACACTTCCAGCGCACCCGGGGCCTCGAACCCGACGGCGACGCCGGCCCACTCACCCGAGAAGCCCTGATCGCCGAGTACATGACGCTGGACGGCACCACCCTGCCCGAGGGCGTCAGCATCCAGCTCTACGGGTGCGGTGAGAACTTTCCACTCGAGGCCGAAGCGGATGCGCAGCACCGGCGCGTTGAGCTGTTCTTCTTCGAGCCTGACCTGGGCGTGCTCCCTCCAGCCCCGGCCGAACTTTGCCCCGCCGGCGACACCACGTACCTGCAGTGGCGCCATCGAGCCGCGGAGACCATTGATCTCAACGCGGGCACCCACACTCACGGCATCGTGCTCGACGACCCGCTCTTCGGCGTCGCCGCCTCCATCCGAGTCGAGGCCACCTATCAGACCGGCAAACAGGTCAGCCTCGAGACCGACTCAGACGGCCGCGTGCACCTCGAACCCGGCGGCGGTGAGTACGTCGAGCTCCACTACACCTGGCAGGACCGCGACGTCTCCCGTCGGATCTTCACCGCCGTGGATGACGTCGCATCGCGGGGTGGAGCCTGGCAGCGGTTGGTCCACCTCGGCTACACGTCCGTCCCTGCGCCCGAGCGAGAGCCACCGACCGACCCGGTCCTCGAGGATTCGCTGCTGCTCTTCCAGTTGGACTACGGGCTGGAACCGACCGCCGAACTCGACGACGACACGGTCTCGACCCTTCTGCGGGCACACGATCAGGATCTACGGCCCTGGCGGGACCGGGACTGGGATGTCCCCGACGAGCCGGACCCCGACAGCGCCAAGCCCAAAGAAGAGGTCTCCTGACCATGCGCGCCCTCCATCGACACCTCAACTTCGCGTGGCTCGAATACCAGGACTCGCGCGACGGCGCCGTCTTGGCGCACGCGTCGACAGCTCGCCTCGGCTTCGAGAACGCCCTCGCCGCACTGCCCCGGGCCGGGGGCTCCCGTACGTCGAAGGCCGCCACCAACTTCACGGACTCCAGCGTTGTCGTCAAGCGGTTCAAGACTGGGCGGACCACGTTTCGGGGCCTCATCGCTCAGCCCGGGGCGGCGGACCAGCCGCTGTTCGAGCGTTGGCTCAACAGTCCTGGCCTCGAGGGCGACAAGCTCGTCTCCGACCCTGGCGCAACCGCTCCCATCGATCTACTCGCGATCAGCGGTCACGGCTCCAACGGTGGCGTCTTTGGCGACGGCTCCGGCAAGTACGCGGAGCTCGACGTCACCAAGGCGTTCGAAGATCATTCGGCCGAAGCTCGTTCCGGGCGGCTCAAGTGCCTGCTGGTCCCCTCGTGTAACAATCTTCATGAGGACATGGCGCCCGCTTGGCTCCCGGCGTTCAACCACGACCAGCCGGTCTACGTGGTTCTCGGATACCACCACAGCTACACCGGCGGCGCCATCGGAGCGCGCGTGATGGCGAAGTTCATCGACGCGATCGCAAAGGACCGGGCCATTCCGCTCGTCGATGCGTGGGCCCTCGCGAATGAGGCCGTGTCGCGACAACAACCTTGGGCTGCGCTCGTCGCTCAGGGCGCCGAAGGCATGAACATCGAAGACTGGGTCGCCGGCCGCCTCCCAGCGTTGAGCCGGGTCCAGAAGCTCTCCCACTTCGACTGGTTCCATCCGGCGGGCAAGCCAGCCAAGCTCGTCGACGAGAACTTCGAAGTTCGGTGGGTCATGCTCGACGGCACGGTCATCGACAAAAGCAACAACATTGGAGCGGAAACGGGAGTCGGGCTCTTCGAGGGGAAGCGAGGGACCGTGCGGATCCGCGCGAAGAGACCCGCCGCAAAGCTGACGAAGGGCCAGGAAGCGTATCTCCTCATCTATCGCTACCGATCCTCGAAGTCGCTCGACATCGACGACCTGCTCACGTTCGATTCGGCCCTGCTCGCGCCTCATCCGGACACCCACCAACCGGTGGTGATTCCCGAGAAAGGAAGGTCGGGGCGCGACGAGGTCGACAACGTTGACGCCTTCCGCATTGTCATCCCCGCGGACACCATGACGCTCGAGTTGGGATTCACCATACGAGCCGACGCGACCAAAAAGCTTGCCGAGGACGGTGGCGGGGAAGTGCCAGATCGCTTTCTACTCGACTTCCACCACGACTTCGCTCTGCACGAGATCGAACCGGGCCGCTCCATCGTGGCAGCGAACCTCGACGGAAACTCCTTCGCGGCAACCGCCGGGGCACTGCTACGCAAATGAGCCGCGACAATACCATCCCGTTCGCGGCCCTCCTGCTCCTCAGCGCATGCACAGGTTCAACCAGCCCGGCTGAACCGATCCCGAACCAAGCCCGCAGCGAGACCGCTGCACCGCGGCCACCATCGATCGCGCAAGTCGAGCCCGAGCAAGTCGAGCCCGAGCAAGTCGAGCCCGAGCATGTCGAGCACGAGCAAGTCGAGCCCG
>CAYGTG010000855.1:3209-4118 GCA_964352485.1 uncultured Nannocystaceae bacterium
CGGACGCGGAAGCAACACAGCCCGAGCCCCTCCAAGCGCCCACGCTCGAGCGCCGCAGCGAACATCTCGTCGTCGTCGCGCCGCACCCAATCTACGATGCTGTTGTCGTTCCTGGCGGAGTCGCATTCGTTCAGAACGATGAGATCTGGCTGGCCTCCCCCGAGCGCGACGAGGTTCGGATGCTCGAGGATCCAATCGACCCGCACGGTCTGGCGCGTGTTGGTTCCTGGCTGTACTGGCTAGGGAACGAGAAGAATGGGCGTATCCACCTGATGAGCGGCAAGAAAGAGCAAATCCCCCGATACGCCCCGCCCGGTCGTCAAGACAAGTTCGCCGCTGGCGATGTGCTGTACGGGATCACCGACGAGGGGAAGATGTGGAGCGTCGAAGGCATGCACCTCTCACGCGTCGACACCCACGTGGACCGTGAGTGGAGAAGCATTCCCGACAGATTCGACGCGGGCGGCAAGGTGCTGGTGCTGCCGATGCTCGATCCTGCTGCGAATCAGGCGTTCCTGTGGCGAGTCCGCGTCCCCGGCAAGGGACACCGCGTTGAGACGAGAAGCGTTCAGCCCGCGATGTGGTCGGTGAACCCGAAGGGCGCCCTCATCTTCGTGCGCGGAGACCAGGTTTTCCGGCTCAGCGCGAAGTCCAACAAGCCGAGGCGTCTGTTTGAGGAGCCTGGCGTCAGTGCCCTATGTTGGTGTGGCAACGCCGTCTGCACGTTCGTCGCAAGCGAAGGCGAGCTCCGGATTCACCACAACGGCCAAACCGAAGTCAGACCGCTCGCCGCGGGTCTCGAGCAGCCGTCTCGTCTGACCTGCAGCGCCGAGTACGTGGCGTGGCGCGTCGTCGGTGAGGCGAGCTCGACGATGGGCTTGCTGGCGTTGTAGGCCCGAGCGTCAGGCC
>CAYGTG010000856.1:0-4117 GCA_964352485.1 uncultured Nannocystaceae bacterium
TCTCCCTCGAAGACCACCCGTCGCGAGCAAGCCCGACAGGGCGCCCGCCAGAGGGGGGAGCGAAGGGGGCTTTGCCGACCTCTGCCTCCCCCCTCGAAGGAGCGACCCCTTCGGGGTCGCGAGCAAGCCCGACCGGGCGCCCGCCAGAGGGGGGAGCGAAGGGGGCTTTGCCCCCGCAGCGGCGGGGAGACTGCGAAGTCTCCCCTTAAAGCTAGTCGCTAGTCCCAAGGAGACTTGTACTTCGCGGCCCGATCCGGGTCGAAGAAGTCGTCATCCTGCTCGAGGGCGCGGAGCAGCTCAAGTTCCTCTTTCCCGAGGCGATCGCCCCCGTTCATGCCTTCGCGTTGGAACTCGGCAAAACTCGTAAATGCACTTCGAAAGTAGCTCATCGTTCCCGTTCTCCTGGTTCCCTCCGCCCCAGAGGCGTTGGTGTTTGGAGAGTACGGGCAGGTCACACATGTAGGCAAAAATCTCACTCATTCTCGGGAAGGCGCGTTGTCGGCCCCTGCCGCCCGGTGTCGGTGGTAGGACTGCGAGCCGTGCCGGCGCCGACGGTCATCGCGATCAGCAATCAAAAAGGAGGCGAGGGAAAGACCACCACGGCGGTCAACCTCGCTGCCTCCATTGCCGCCGCAGAGCACAGAGTTCTGCTCATCGACATGGACCCGCAGGGCAATGCCAGCAGCTCCGTGGGCTACACCAAAGGTGTCGCAGAGCAAGGGACGTATGACCTCTTGATGGGCTTGGCGGGACCGAGCGACGTGGTGCAGACGACCGAGCTGCCCATGCTCGACGTCATCCCCAGCTCGATGGATCTCGCCGGCGCCGAGGTCGAGTTGGTCGAGGTCGAACAGCGCGAGACCGTCCTGCAACGCGCGATGGCGTCGATTCACGCGTACCGCGAGTACGAGTACATCCTGCTCGACTGCCCGCCTTCGCTGGGTCTGCTGACGATCAACGCGCTGGTCGCCTCAGACAGCGTCATTATCCCGATGCAGGCGAAATACTTCTCGCTCGAGGGCCTGGGCGCCCTCAACAACACCATCGAGGCGGTCCGCGAGGCGTTCAACCCCGAGCTGGTGGTCGAAGGCATCGTGTTCTGCATGTTCGACAACCGGACCAACCTCGCCCGTCAGGTGGTCGAAGAAGTCGGCGCGCACTTCGAAGGCCTCGTCTACGAGACCCGCATCCCGGTGAACATCCGACTCAGCGAGAGCCCCAGCCACGGCAAACCGGCGCTGCTCTACGACATCGAGAGCAAAGGCGCCCAGGCGTATCTCCAGCTGGCTCGAGAGGTGCTCGCGCGACGCGACAGCCACGCGCAGGAGGCCCCAGCACCATGAGCAAGGCGAAGAAGCGCCCTGCCCTGGGACGAGGCCTCGGCGCGCTGCTCCCAAGCCAAGCCAAGCCGCCCAAGGTCGAAACGAAGGCCGCCGCTGCGCCATCCGCAGACGGCACCGACGCCCCCCGCGTAGGCGTGCAGACGCTCCCGATCGAACAGCTCGAGCCCAACCCCGATCAGCCTCGCAAGTACTTCGACCCCACCAAGCTCGACGAGCTGACGACCAGCATCAAGAACCAGGGCCTGCTGCAGCCCATCGTCGTCACCCCGCACACCGCCCCCGACGGCGCCCGGACCTACCTCATCATCGCCGGAGAGCGGCGCTGGCGGGCCTCGCAAAAAGCAGGCCTTCACGACATCCCGGTCGTCATCCGCGCCATCGCCGAGGAGGACCGACTCGAGCTCGGTCTGGTCGAGAACATTCAGCGGGCCGACCTCAACCCGATCGAAGAGGCCCAGGCGTACGCCGAGTTGATCAAGCTGCGGGACTACACCCAAGAGCAGCTCGCCACCCGGGTGGGCAAGGACCGCAGCACGATCGCCAACGCGATTCGTCTGCTGCGCTTGCCCCAGCGGGTCCAGGGCATGGTCCAAGTTGGGAAGCTCAGCATGGGTCACGCCCGTGCCTTGCTCGGACTTGAGCACGAGGACGCCATGAACGCGATGGCGACCGAGGTCACCCGCGGGAACTTGTCCGTACGCGCGACCGAAGCGGCGGTGCGCAAGCACAACGCGGAACACAGCGCGCAGCACCCCTCCGACGACGAGTCCCGGCGCAAGATCATCGTGGGCGAGCTCGAGGCGCGCCTCCGCCGGCGTCTGGGCGCCCGGGTCACGCTCAAGTCGAAGGGCAAGAAGGGCAACGGGATGATCGAGATCCCCTACGCGTCCCTCGACGAGCTGGATCGTCTACTCAAGATGCTGCTCGCCGACGCCTCGCTTTGAAGACGCAGGGTCGTGCGCCCCGAGGTGCGGCATCGCCAGCCGGGCTGCGACCCACGCGCGGAACAAAAGAGGGCCGACAAGCCGTTGTTGTGTCGGCGTGGACCACGGGCTGCTAACATCGTCAGCGATGGTGGAACATGCGGGTCGGCGTGGGACCGAACGAGCGCCCGTCGTCCTTCAGTTGCAATACCGAAGCGCGGGCCACTTGCTCGTGAACTACTGCACCAGCCTGTCGCGCGGCGGTGTCTTCATCCCCTGCCTAGATCCGCTGCCGGCCGGGACGCACCTGCAGCTCGAAGTCCTCATCCCGGGACACGAGACCCCGACCCGGCTCGACGCGGATGTTCGGTGGGTTCGTACCGTGGACGCTCCCGACGGACCGATCGGCATGGGCCTGGCGTTTCGCGACGTCGACAGTGCGCTGGGGATGCGCATCGACGCTCTGGTCGCCGACTTCGAGCCGCTGCACGTGTTTGTGATTGGCCGGCATGAAAGCCTGCGCACCGCGATCGCATCCCAGATCCGAATGCTCGTCCACTGCGAGACCTCGGAGTACGACAGCCCCATTGGGCTCCTGGAGGACGTCGGCCGGGCGGACCTTGTGGTCGTCGACGGCAACCCGGTTCCCGACGAGACGCTCGCGTTTCTTGAGGCGCTGCAAGCCATCGATCGCCCGCCTCCGCGCGTCGTGCTGTGCAGCTCGCAAGCCCACGAGCGTCGCGCGATGTTCTCCCCGCTGGCACGCCTGCTCGACACGCCCGTCGATCCGCGCGTGCTCAAGGACGTCGTGCTCGGCGGCCTCTCGCAGGTTTACGCCGAACGCTTCGGCTAGAGATGTGCTCTAGAGCAGACCTCTAGCGTCGGCTCGCCGCCAACGCCACGTTGTGCATGAGGCACGCGATCGTCATCGGACCGACCCCGCCAGGCACCGGAGTGATCGCGCCCGCTCGCTCCACGGCGCTGCCAAAGTCCACATCCCCGCAGAGCTTCCCGTCCTCGCCGCGGTTGATTCCGACGTCGATGACTGTCGCCCCCGGCTTGATCCATGACCCCTGAATCATACGCGGGCGACCCACAGCGGCGACGAGGACATCCGCCGCCGCCACTTCGGCCGGGAGGTCACGGGTCCGCGAGTGGGCGATGGTGACGGTCGCGTCCGCGGCCAGCAGCAGCTGGGCCATCGGCTTGCCCACGATCGTCGAGCGGCCCACGACAAGGGCTTTGGCGCCGCGCAGCTCCGTGCCGACGGCCTCGAGCATCTTCATGCAGCCCAGCGGCGTGCACGCGACGAACCGCGGCTCACCGATCATCAGGCGCCCCAGATTTTCCGGATGGAAGCCGTCGACGTCCTTGGTCGGATCGATCGACACCAGAACGGCGTCTGCATCGATCTGCGGCGGCAACGGAAGCTGGACCAGAATGCCGTCGACACTCGGGTCTTCGTTGAGCTCGCGGACGAGCCCCAGCAGCGCATCCGTGGTGGTGTTGGCATCGAGTCGGTGGTCCGCCGTCTCGATCCCGGCCTGCGCAGCACGCTTCCCCTTGTTGCGCACGTAGACCGCCGATGCAGGGTCGTCCCCCACCAGCACGACCGCCAGCTTGGGCTGTACGCCCCGGGCTTTGTGCTGCTCGACGGTCTTCGCAACCTCCGCGAGGAGCGACTTGGAGATCGCGCGACCGTCGATCAGCGAAGCCATCACTCCCCGGAGGCCTTGCCCGAAGAACCGCCGCCCTCGGAGCCGCCGCCCTTGGAGCTGCCGCCCCCGGTGCTAGCGTATCCGTCCGCGTACCAGCCACCACCCTTGAGCGCGAACGCAGTGCCCGTAATGA
>CAYGTG010000857.1:0-4116 GCA_964352485.1 uncultured Nannocystaceae bacterium
CAACCTGGTCGAGCTCGCCAGGCGCGGCGGTGAGGACCGGCTGCCGAACGACTCCGGCGAGCTCGACAAGGTTGGTACCCAGGGGCCGGACCGAGAGCTCTCCGACCACCGAGAGCTCAGGCGGGAGCGTGCTGCTCTCGATGTTGACCGGGCTCAGCCGGGCCGAGGCGCCAAGCGAGGCGTAGTTGGTGATGCGGGTGAGCAGGCCGATGTCGACGTCGGGCCGCTGAAGCCACTGTCCCTGCGTGCGCAGACCGGCGATGCCGACCCCGAGCGCGGCGAACTCGCCCATGCCCAACGACAGTCCCCAGCTGAGCTTGGTCGCGGTCGGGTTCGCGTCGGCATCAAAGTCGGTGACCCCGTCCCCGAGCCCAGGCTCGAGCAGCTGCGCGCCAAAGCCCATCGCAAACCCAAAGCCGAGGTTGAAGGCCGCAAACGCGCCGAAGCCTTGGCCTCGCATGTAGCTGTCGGTTGTCTGGTAGCCGAGCAGGGTCAGGTCGAAGCCTCGCACCGCAGACAGCAGCGCTGGGTTGAGTTCGAGGCTGCTCGCGTCGCCCTCGGACGAGTAGTCTTCGTAGACCCGCTCGACGCCGTCGGTCGCCGCGCGCTCGAGAACCTCGGGAGGCGCCGCGGACGCTGTCGAGGCAAGGGGAAGGGCGAGCGCGAGGGCCAGTGCCCCGGTGCCCAAAGTGCGGATCATGTTCACTGCAGTTCGTCCTCGGAGATGATGTCGACGAGCGCCAGCACGTGCCGAACCTCGAGCAGGCGCAACGTCTCGTCCCAGGGGACGGCGACGCCGCGCTGCTTCTCGAACAAGACGTTGGCACCCAGCGGAATCCCGCTCACGTTCTTGCCCAGGTCGAGGCGGCCGTCGTCATCGTCATCGTCATCGTTGTCCATGTCGTCGCCGAGATTGTCGGCCTTGGGCATGGTGCGGGCGACTTCGAGGACCTCTCCCAGCAGTGCAGCGGCGTGGTCTTCTTTCACCCCTTGGGGAAGGAAGAGCCCGGATTCGGCACGGTCGGGTCCCTTGAGGATGCGGACCAGGACGCGCGGACCCACCGGCTGGACATGACGGTGCACGCGAGCCGGCGGATCGTCGTTGGGCGGGTCGGATTCGGGTGGCTGGGAGGAATCGTGATCGGCCACGGCGGTCTCGTGGCGGTTGTACCACCACCATGGGATCGCGGGGTGAGCACGACGGCGGGCTACAGCGCGAGCAAGGAGTGTCCGGTACTGCCGCTGATCGTTGCACGCACCAGGTCTCCGGGCTTGCCGGCGCCCAGGGGCAGCAGCACCTTGTGATAGGTCGGCGCGCACGCCAGGGTCTTGTCCCCGCGCTTGGATGTGCCCAACACCAGCGCGTCCACCGTGGCGCCGATCATGGCCGCATGAGAGGCGTGGGTGTGCTTCTCCTGCAGCTCGATCACGTCGCGCAGACGGGCGCCCTTGACCTCGGGGGGCACGTCGTCGACCAGCTTGCGAGAGGCGTAGGTGATGCCCCGGTCGCTGTACTTGAACATGAAGGCCGAGTCGAAGCGGACCTCCCGCATCGCGGACAGCGTGTGGGCGTGGTCTTCGTCGGTCTCCCCACAGAATCCGACCATCAAATCGGTCGACAGCGCGAGGTGGGGGACGGCTTCGCGAAGGGCACCGACGAGGTCGATGAACTGCTGCCGGGAGTAGCCCCTTCGCATGCTCTGCAGCATGACGTCTGATCCCGACTGCAGCGGGAGGTGCACTTGGGGGCAGACCTTGGGCTCGGTGGCCATCACCTCGATGACCCGCGGCGAGAAGTCGACCGGGTAGGGGCTGGTGAAGCGGATCCGCTCGATGCCGTCGATCTGAGCGACCGTCCGCAGGAGCGCCGCGAAGTCGACGTCCTCGTAGACGTAGGAGTTGACCGTCTGCCCGAGCAGGATCACCTCTTTGTAGCCGCGCTCGGCCAAGGTGCGCGCGTGCCGAAGCACCTCGCGTGGGGCGACGCCTCGCTCGCGGCCGCGGGTGTAGGGGACCACGCAGAAGGTGCAGAATTTGTCGCAGCCCCGCTGAATCGTGACGAAGCCGCTCACGCCATCATCCTCGGCGTGGGGGTCGAGCTCGTCGTAGACCTCGGCCTTGTCGAGCTTGACGTCGACGACCGACTCGCCGCCGCGCGCACGGTCGACCAGCTCCGCGATCGAGCGGTAGCTGTCGGGACCCGCGACGAGCGAAATGTAGGGCGCGCGGGCTGCGACCTTGTCCTTGAGGTGCTCGGCCATGCAGCCCGTGATGCCGATGACGAGGCCCGGATTGTCGGCACGGTGCTTGAGGAGCTGGCTGGTTCGACCCCAGACCCGGTCCTCGGCCTTCTCTCGAATCGCGCAGGTGTTGATGAGGATGACGTCGGCCTCGGCGGGATCTTGCACGGCTCGATAGCCGCCGCGCCCCAATTGGCCCGAGATGAGGGCGGAGTCGGCCGCGTTCATCTGGCACCCAAAGGTCTCAAGGTAGACCGTAGGCGCACTGGGGTCGGCCTGCGTCGTTTCAGGCGTTTCGGGGGCGCCAGGGCGCCGGAGCTGGACCAAGTCGACCATGCGAGACCGCGGACATCCTTACGTCACGCCGCGCGGACCCGCTAGTGCGTTGCTTGCGCCTCGTGCGTGGGCCATCCTTCCACGTCCCGGCGTTTCATGCTTAGAATCCCGGGCTCACGTGGCACCTCTCGCCACGTGTCGTACCGAAAGGGCACCACTCATGCGCTCCTTGTATCCGCTTTCCGTGAGTTTCCTGGTTGCCGCACTTGCGGGGGCCTGCACTGACCCTCCCAAGCCTGCGAAGGCCTCCAAAGAGGACCTGGCGAAGATCGAGAAAGAGGGTGGTGACAAGGCCACCGACACCGTTCTCGGCGCCATCCCCAAAGGCCCCATTGCGAAGGTCGGCTCGGTGGCAATCCCCAACGAGGCGTTTGCGTCGATCTACGACCTCAAGGTCAAGAAGTACACCGACCGCGGCCGGGACATCCCCAGCTCCGCCGACCGCCGCTACCGCAAGTCGATCGCCGAACGCCTGATCTACCACGAGGTCCTGGCTAAAGAAGCCAAGGCGTTGGAGGTCGAGTTCGACAAGACGGCACTTGAGGCTCGCGAAAGCCAGCAGCGTCGCGGCATTCGTGACTGGGAGAAACACCTCAGTCGCCGAGGCGAGACCGAGACGTCCCTTCGGGACATGTACGTCGCCGAGCTCCGCGAAAAGGCCATCCTGGGCAAGAAAGGACTGCTCGAGGTCAAGCCCGAGGAGATCGAAGCCGACTACGAGAAGATCAAGGACAACTGGAAGTCCGACAAGCCCCGCGTCCGGGCATCGCACATCCTCATCCCAATCGGACCCAAGAAAGAGCGTCGGCCCCACGGCAAGACCGAGGAGCCCGAGGCGTCGGACGAAGACCGCGCCAAGTGGGACGTGGAAGCCAAGACTCAGGCCGACGAAATCTACAAGGCGGTCATCGCCGACGGGGCCGACTTCGCAGGAATCGCCACCGAGAAATCGACCGGCCCCAGCGCGGCCAAGGGGGGCGACATCGGTATCTTCACTGCAGACCGGATGGCGGAGGAGTTCTCCGCCGCGGCGTTCGCGATGAAGGTCGGGGACATCTCCAAGCCCGTCAAAACCAAGTTCGGCTACCACATCATCAAGGTGACCGGCTCGTGGGGCCCAGGGCCTCTGCCCAAAGAGGCCCTCGAGGACCAGATCGTCAACCGTTTGGAGCAGCGCAAGCTCCACCAGGGCCGGCGCGAGCTCAAAGAGGAGCTGCTCGAGAAGTACGACGTCGTCGACAACATCAAGCCGACCCTCGGGCCCGAGCCCGAACGCAAGCGATCCAAGTCGCCGCGCGGGCACGGAGACAATGACGGGCACGGCGGCAAGATGAAGCTCGGCGGCAAGGCTGCGGCGGCCAAGGGCGCGATGAGGAAAGAGGGCGGCGAACCCAAGAAGGCTCCCGAGATCACCGCCAAGCCCGCGGCCGCGGACAAGAAGGCTCCGGCTCCGGAAGGCGAAGAGCCGGCCAAGGACGAAGCTGCCAAGGACGGCTGAACGCCTCCGCGCTCCACGAAAAGGCCGCGCCGAGTCATCGGG
>CAYGTG010000858.1:0-4104 GCA_964352485.1 uncultured Nannocystaceae bacterium
GTCCTGGCGCAGTCCAATAGCGCCACCGATGACCTGGCGGACGTCGGGCAGCGGAACGAAGCGCGAGATCCAGTCCGGAGTGAGGTCGTCGTACGCATCGCCCCAGAGCTTGCGGTTGTAGGGGATGAAGAACTCTTCCGCGATGCCGCGCCCAAAGCGTTGCACCGCGAAGTCCTCGAACGTCGCAGGAGCGAGCGCGCCGGGTTTACCAGCCTCCACCTGCGCCTCGAGGAACGTTGCGAGACACTCCTGAACCACGGGCAGCGGGAGCCCATGAAGGTTGGCCTGGAACGGATAAGGCAACATGCGGCCGTGGGTGTAGATCCCCGTGCGGCGCTCGATTTCCACGAGATCTCCGGGCTCGAACAACGCCTCGGCGAGCGCCCGCACCCGATCATCGCGCAGGTGCAGCCAGTGACCGGTGATGTCGAACGTGTACCCCTGCCGGCGCCGGCTTCTCGCCTTCCCGCCAATCTCCGCCGCGCGCTCGAAAACCGCCACGGGCACCGCGCTGGAGCGCGTCGCGTGCAGGGCCGTCGAGAGTCCGGTGAGTCCGGCACCCAAGACGAGGTGCGGTGCTGTCTCGTCGCGGGACACGAACCGCACGATACCGGCCCCGCGCCAGGGCGCAAGACGGGCTCGGCGCCGCGCTTTACAGGCGGATCGGGCGCATGCACACTGCAAAGCGATGGAGCTGCGCAGCCTCGGCAAGTACCGACTCGTCTCCGAGCTCCCCGGCGCAGGTGAATCGTGCCGGGTGTACCTGGTGCGCCACGAGGACGAACCGAACGAGGAGCGTCCGACGTACGTCGCCAAGCTGTTCCAGCCGCCCCGGTCCTCGGTCGGAGCCGACGCCGCCCGCCGGCGGGCAGCGTTCGAGCACGAGGTGAAGATGCTGCAGTCGATCAACCACCCGTGCTCCCCGACCGTGCACGCCGCTGGCGATCAGGACGGCATCCCCTACATGGTCATGGACCGGGTCGATGGTGTTCAACTGTCCACCCTGCTCGGACACGACGAGGCCCGGCCCCGCCAACTGACCAAAGAGGTCGCGGTCTACATCATGGGGCAGCTCGCCGATGCGCTTCGGCATCTTCACGGCATGGAGTTCATGGGTGACGACGGCCCGACTCCGCTGGGCCTCGTCCATCGCAACCTCAATCCGACCAACGTCATGGTCTCGCGCAACGGCGACGCCGTGTTGATCGGGTTTGGACACTCGCGCAGCGCTTGGCTGCCCGAAGACGACGATGAGCGCGACGCGGGAGAGCTCGCGTACATGGCCCCCGAACGCATCGGTGGGACGGCGGATCAGAGCACCGACCTGTTCGCGATGGCCGTGATGCTCTGGGAGATGCTCCGCGGCGAACGCTGTCTCGCGGGTGAGACCGACGAACAGACTCGCGAGAACATCACCCGCTTCGACATCAGCCAGGCGAGCCGCCGGGTGTCCGGGCTCTCGCCCAAGCTCTCCGAGATCGTCCGAAAGAACTTGGATCGCGATCCAGGTCGTCGGTACTCGGGCGCCTACCAGATGCTGCAGCGCTTGGCCCAGAGCCCCGAAGCTCAGTTCGCCGAGCAGAGTCGTGCCGCGCTGGGCGAGGCCGTGGCATCGATGCTCCAACGCATCGAAGCCCCCGCCGGCTGACCCCGCGCCGATCCGGCTGAGACCCCGATGCCGGCACACGTGCAGCCCGAGCATCGCTTCGCGTGGCTGACGACGCTCATCAGGCCCAGCCGCCGGGTGTTGCTTCCGATCCTTGGCGCGCTCGTCTTCTCGTACGCGTTCTTCGTGGGAGCTCCGGCATGGAACCAGAACTCTCGGTTCGCCCTCACCCGCGCGTTGGTGGAGGATCGATCCCCTGCCATCGACAGCAGCCATCACACCACCGGGGACAAGAGTTACCGAGACGGGCACTTCTACAGCGACAAGGCCCCCGGGGTGTCGTTCTTCGCGGTGCTCCCATACGCCGCATACGCGGTGCTTCAAGAGGTCATCGGGACGGACCCTCCCACGTTCGCGGTCCGGTCCCTCGATCCCAAGATCCGCGAGCTCGGCACCGTACTCGACCCCGAGGACCGGCTCCCCGGAGACCGCATCGGATACAGCCCTGCGTACCGCTTTGCGCTGTACCTGTGCACGTTCTTCGTTGTCGTCCTGCCCACCGCGCTGCTGGGCGGGGCCGCGATGTTTCTGCTCGCCCGCTCGTCGAGCTCCGAGGATGAACGCGTCGCCTCGTGGGTCACGATCGCCTGGGGCCTGGGAACACCGGTGTGGGTCTACTCGACATCGCTGTACGGACACGCCCTGTGCGGTGCGGCCCTGCTCGCCGCGTTTGCCATCTTGGAGCTTGCGCCCAAGAACGCCCCGTCCGCGGCCCCGTTTTTGGCGGGGATGCTGCTCGGCGCCGCGGTGTTGACCGAGTACCCCGCGGCCGTGATTGCAGGGTTCGCGGTGCTGTTCGCATGGCGACGCCGAAGCCTACGGGACGCCCTATGGCTCGCCGCCGGTGGCCTGCCCTTCGCCATCGCGCTGGCGAGCTATCACAGCATCGCGTTCGGCAGCCCGCTGGCGACCGGCTATGACTTCGTCTATCGCGAGGAGTTCGCCCAGGGCATGGCGGTCCGCTACGGACTCGGCGTGCCGGATCCTCAGGTGGCAGTGGAGCTGCTATTCGGGAGCTTTCGCGGGTTGTTCTACCTGAGCCCTGTGTGCCTGCTGGCCGCGTGGGGCTTGCTCCGCGGACTCGTGCGCTCCCCACACCGCGCCCGCTTCGGCGCCGCAGCGTTCGTTGTCCTGTACTTCTGGCTGCTCAACGCCGGCTACTATATGTGGGACGGCGGAGCATCGGCGGGGCCGCGCCACATGGTGCCCGCGCTGGGCTTCCTGATGCTGGGCCTCGTGCCGGCGCTGCGAAGCGTCCCGCGTGCGGGGCTGGTCTTGCTCGGTGTCAGCGTCGTTCAGGGACTTCTGCTCGCAGCGGCAAGTCCCGAGGTTGCGCAGCATGGAGACCCACTGTGGGAGTTCGCGCTGGGCCGCCTGCTCGAAGCCACCCCCTCCGCAAAGACGGGACATACGAACCTTGGCTTGTTGCTGGGACTTCCCGGGCTGCTCAGCGTCGTCCCGATCCTCGGGGCTTGGTTGTGGCTGCTCCCGCGGGTGCTCAGAAGCGCCCCGTAACCGTCAACCCACCCCACCGGCGATCTACCGCGGGGGCCACGAACGCTGAAGCACCATCTTCGTGGCGGAGTTTTCGTGCCACGAGCACGTAGCGAACGATCCCGCCAACCACCAGCGCACCACCGATGCCCGCGATCACCCCACCCCGGATCCGGAGTTGGCGCTGCGTCGTGCGCTCGTCTTCGAACGCTCCGTAGTCGGATGCACCCTCGGGGTCGAGTCCATTCCCGCGTGCGAGGAACGCTGCGCCCACACCTACGCCCACCACACCGACGCCAAGCAGGATCGGCGCGGGGATGTCCTTGTACCAAGCCGGCTCAGGCTCAGGCTCAGGCTCGGGCTCGGGCTCGGGCTCGGGCTCAGGCTCAGGCTCAGGCTCAGCGGGCTCGCCCCCATCGGCGGCCAGCTTCTCCGCCCCCGAGATGAGTGCATCCTTGACCGTCGACGCCGCTTCGCTGTTGTCGGGCAACTGCCGAAGGACCTCGTTGTAGATCGGCACCGCGTCTGTGCATCGGTCGAGCTTGTTGAGCGTCTGCGCTTTCGCGTAGAGCGTCCGTGCCTGGACCTCGATCGCGAGGGATCCATTGAGGTCCTTGAGCGCACCTTCGTAGTCCCCGGCATCAAACTTCGTCACACCGGTGTCATACAGAGTCCGGGCCCGGTCACTCTCGAAGGTCTCGGACGGTGCGGTGGCAGCGTGTACGTGGGGCACTCCAGCCCCAAGGACTGCTGCAACGACAAGCGCGGGTGTTCGACGCAGGCTCAAGGGTGACCGCATCATACGGGCCCATGGCCGCCAGCCAAAGGACTGGACTTTGGATCAGAACCGACCCGAGAACGCGGCACCCGTGAACCGTGGACCCACCACCGGCGTAAACGCGCTCTGGCTCCGACGACCGCGCACTCCCAGCACCGTGTAGCGG
>CAYGTG010000859.1:0-4088 GCA_964352485.1 uncultured Nannocystaceae bacterium
ACGTGGACGTGAGCTCAGCAGCCGAGGTGGTGTCGACGGCCATCGTGGTCCCCGCATCGAAACCCGCGGAGCTGGTCGACGAACTGGTGCCTGCGTCGGTCTCACCACCAGAAGAGGTGACCGCCGGGCCACAGCCGCACAGCAGGATCGATGACACGCTCACGACTGCAACTCGCATGCGTCGGGGGTAGCATGGCCCGATAGAGCCACCCTGACGCAAAAGCTCAGGCCGCGAGAATGCGTTTTGCGGCGCTCAGGCTGCGAGCGAGCTCGCGTTGGCGAGAGGAGCTGTCGCCGCCGAGCGCCGCAACATACAAAATGTCCCCGTCAACCTCGAGGGCACGGACGCTCATTTCGCGCTTCTGGCCGTCCCGCTTGATGCGAGGCACGGCCTTGCCGCGGCCCACGATGGGGGTCACCGCGGCGAGCATGCTGAGGTCCAAGGGCGTGTTGCTGTTGCTGACGAGCAGGCCTGCGTCGTCGACCAGAAGGACGGCGTCGAGGTTGGCGCGGGAGGCCGCGCTGCTCAGCGCCAGCTCCAGCGCATCGGCTGCGTGTTCGGAGCGCTTGACGCGGCGCTCGTTGTGGCCTCGTTGGGGTTTGGGGAGCTTGGCGATCCGCAGCGACATAACCACACTGTCCTACATTGGCGGACACGCTCCAAGAAACCGACGCTCCGTCCTTCCTATAAGTTTGACAATGTAAATTTAACCGGTAGACTAGGTTTGTGGGCCGGCCAGCACTCTCCCAAGCCGGCATCGCCGCGTTCCGAGAACGCGCCGTGAAGGTGGCGCTGGAGCTGTTCGCAACCCAGTCCGAGGTCTCGCTGCGCCAGCTCGCGAGGGCCATGGGGGTGAGCCCGACGACCCCGTATCGCTATTTCGAGTGCAAGGAAGAGCTGTTCATGGCGGTCCGTGCGAGCTGCTACGCGCGCTTCACCGCTGTGCTCGAGGCTCGGCTCGCAACCCACAGCGACCCTGTCGATCGGGTGTTCGAGGTTTCGGAGGCCTACCACGCGCACGCCGCCTCAAACCCGGCGGAGTTCCGGCTCATGTTTCAGCTCGGGCAACCGGATCCGCAGGCATACCCCGCCGCGCACGCAGCCGGCGTCGCGACGTGGCGCGTGGTGCTGGGTGCGGTCGAAGGCGCCGTGCGCTCGGGTCGGGTGCACGCACAGGTCGAACACCTTGCCCACCTGCTGTGGTCGGGCGTGCACGGCATCGTCTCGCTCTCCTTGTCCAAACGATTCACGGTCGGGCAGTCGGCCAAAGACCTTCTGCGACCCATGACCGCCGCTCTGCTTCGCGCCCACGGATGGACCCCATGAACGAACACCTCTACGCGCCTGATGGCAACATCCTTCGCGAGCTCAGCGCACTCCGGGAGGCGTTGAGGCTGCCCCGGTTCTGGCTGCAAACGCGGAGGCAGCTTCCGCGAGGTCAGGGCCGGGTGGTCGTGATCCCTGGGTTCGGGACGGGCGACGGCTCGACCGTGGTGCTCCGCGCCACCCTGCGGTCTCTGGGATACGACGTGCGCGGATGGGGTCTGGGCCGCAACCGGGGTGAGGTTGAACAGCTGCTGCCACGGGTGGCCGAGGTCGTGCGCACCGCCGCCCTCGAGGGCCCGGTGCACCTGGTCGGATGGAGCCTCGGCGGCTACCTCGCGCGTGAAGTCGCCCGAGACAACCCCGAGCGGGTCCGCCAGGTGATCACCCTCGCCTCGCCGATCATCGGCGGGCCAAAGTACACGGCCGCAGCCCGCTACTACCGAGATCGCGGCGTCGACCTCGACGCCATCGAGGCCAAGATCGAGGCGCGCAACGCAAACCCTTTGAGGGTCCCCGTGATCGCGCTCTACAGCGAACGCGACAACGTCGTCTGCCCGGGCGCCTGCATCGATCACCACAGCCCGAGGGTCGAGCACGTGCGCGTCAACGAGTGCGAGCACGCCTCCTTCGGCTTCAACCCCGGCGTCCTGCGCATCGTCGCCGACCGGCTCGCCCGCCCAGCCTCCCCATGATCCTCGACGCCACACTCCGCGATGCCTGGACCCAACACCAGGACCACGCATCGATCACCATCCCCGAGGGCTGGATGCAGGGACGCTCGATATTCGGCGGCCTCACCGCTGCCGCGATGGCAGCGCTGGCCCGCAACGCCGAGCCCGAGGCCGATCGCTCGCTTCGATCCGCCAGTATTCAGCTGCTGGCTCCGGTCCTCCCAGGAGTCACCCGCGGCGAGACCACCGTCCTGCGCCGCGGCCGCAACATCACCTTCGTCGAGGTCGGCATCCTTCAGTCCGACGTGTTGCTCGCACGCTCGACGATGGTGTTCGCAAAGCCTCTGGCCAGCGCGATCAAAGTCGCGGCACCCCCGAAGCCCGAGACCGGCGACCCCGACACCTTCTCTGCGATGCCCTACATCCAAGGCGTCACCCCCGAGTTCACGCAGAAGGTCGACATGCGATGGGCCCAGGGCCGTCCCCCCTTCATGGGTGGGACCGAGGCCGCATTCACGGGACTGTTTCGGTATCGCGTGCCGCTGGGGGATGCCGAGGGCGTGCTGGCATTGCTCGATACCTACCCAGCCCCATCGCTCTCACTGCTCGAGCGGCCCAGTCCGGCAAGCACCGTGAGCTGGACCGCACACATCCTCGCGATCCCCAGCACCTTCGAGGACTGGTTCACGCTCCGGTACGAAACCATCGCAGGATCCAACGGCCTCCACACGGTCACCGGGCGGCTGTACGACGACGCAGGAACGATGGTGGCGTGGACCGAGCAGCTCGTCGCGGTGTTCGGATAGCGGTTCCGTTTCTCAGGTCGCCCGGACCACCGGCCGGACAATCCGCGCGTAGGCCTGCCCCGAAATGGGTCCACCGCCGCGAGGCCGCGCGAGGGTCACGGCCCAATGCGCGCTCATCCGTCAAGCTGGGCCCTCGAGCACCCGATGCCCTCATTCGTGGCCGAACAGGAGCAGCGACCCCAACTGCGAGTCCTCAACGGAGGGCAGGCTGCCGCGAAGGCCACCACTGCGGAGGTCAACATTCGCGGCGCCCGTCGAGACCTGGCTCGGCTGCTCCGCGCAATGCAGGCCGCGGGGCACAGCATCACGCGCTGGCAGACCGATGTGGTCTCTCGACTTGCCCACTTCGATTCGGTCACGGCCCGCTACCTGATCGACGGGCGAGGCGATCCTGCCGAGGTCGACGCGGCGGTTCGTGGCCTGCTCACGATCGAAGCGTGGGTCGACGACGGACTCACCGGACCGCAGCGAGCCGAGGTGCGCGCGTTCGAGCTCATCATCCGCATCGAAGACCACGAACTCCACGAGCCCTTGCTGCAGCCGGATCACGCCCCGGAGGACTACGCTCCAAGCGTCGGCGAACAGGCTCCCGATGCGCTCCGATCGCTCCGCTCTGGCCTGCGGGCGCTCGGAGACTGCGACCTGCTGGACCTCGGCCGGCGCCTCGGTATCGCTCCGTTGGGGGACCTCGACGCCGAGGCACGGCGCGCGCACTTCACCGACTCGATCATCGAGACCCTTCGCGATGACCACCTGCTCGCGATCTTGCTCGCGACCCTCGAAGCGACCGCGCAACGGGTGCTTCTAGAACTCGTCCGCGGAGAGATTCACGAAACCGAGCTCGAAGAGCTGGCGAAGCCCTCTCCCCTCGCGCTCGTGGTCGGTGGTGCGCCACTTCCGGGCAACAACCCCGTGGATCTGCTCCGCGCCTGTGGCCTCGTCTTCGGCTCGGTAACCGAACCTGGCAAGGCATGGGTCCCCGTCGAGCTTCAGCCCCGGATCAGCGGCGTCCTCGTGGGCCTTGGGTTATAAGCGCCCGGGATGAAGCCGGTTGATATCGCGCACTCCAAGTCGCGCAACGAGCTGGTCGTGACCTGGGAAGACAACACGGCCTCCACGTACCCGGTCGCCTACCTTCGCAGCTGGTGCCCCTGCGCGGGATGCCAAGGGCACGGCAACGAGGTGAAGTTCCTGGCTGCGCCCCAGGAAACGAGCATCGCAGGGCTGTTCGAGATCGGAGCCTACGCGCTGGGTATTCGCTTTCACGACGGCCACGACTCGGGG
>CAYGTG010000860.1:0-4087 GCA_964352485.1 uncultured Nannocystaceae bacterium
CGCACCAGCCGCCCTCTACTGCCGCCCGCCTTACTCCTCCATCCCGGCTTTTCACACTTCATTTCGCTTAAACGCACGAAGCAAGCGCCAAGGATAGCGCGTCGAGTCGCGCGATACTTCAGGGCCGAGGCTTCGCTACGCAGCGACGGGTTGGACCTTGGGGTTGCGTTCGAGCCAGGCCGTGGCAAACGGCGGTTTGACGGACACGACCGGCGGGAATGGGCCGAACTCACTCAGGGCCGTTGTGTACTACGGGGTCTTGTCGGCCCACCACGCACTGCGCTCGGCTGTCGTGCCTTGCGCTGAGGAACCTGCGCCCGAGCCCAAGCAGCTCGCGCTGTATCTCCCGCAAGGACACGTCGAGCTCCCGGCCACGACCACCTTGCTGGAGGCTCAGTTGCGTGATGCTGCTCCGTCCCGGATGTCCTGGATGACCCTGCTGGCGCGCGTCTTTCGCATCGACATCTCCGTGTGCGCCCGGTGTAGCGGGCCCATGAAGGTGACTCGGTTCGTCACCAGGCCCGAGGACATCGCGGCCGAGCTTCACGGTGCTCGGCCACCGCCGCGTGGGCCTGCGACCGGACAACTCGCGCTGTTCTGGGCTCTGGCCTGAACCCTGTGGGCTCTAACTCTGCATGCGCCCCGGTTCGCCCCGGGGCTCGTCTCGGCGTGCCTGGATTTTAGCCTCCGTGGCTCCGCGCAGCGCTTCGCGCCCGCCTTTCGCCCCCCTATGCCTTCGCTGTCCGAGGCTCAGCCCCAATCCACGTCTTCCAGACCGGTTCCTCTCTCACCGACTTCCCTACAGTGGCGTGAACAACATGAAGACCGCGTGTCGACCCCATGCTGCGCCCGGCGGGGTGAAGTAGCCGACCGCAACTGCGACGGCGAGGTCCTCATGTTTGAAGAAGCGCTCGTTGAAGTCGGGACTCCAGCCTTCGATGCGTGCGGGCGTATAGATGACGCCTGCAACGTTGCGTCCGATTCGGCTGCGGAGGTGCCTCACCATCGACCCGAGTTCCTCTGCCGGCGTGCTTTCCCCGAGGCGGACTCGCTCGGCACTTTTGAGCAACTCAGCCCGGTCCCTCTCGTCGTCCACGCGCTGCACGGGGGGAAGGCCGACGTCTGCCCGGGCAGCGTCGAGAGCCGCGAAGACTTTCAACTCCCCTGCTGCGAAGCCGCCGGGTTCGAACACGTCGTAGCTCACGCTGAGGAGCGCGCGGACCGAGGACTCGGGGTCGCTCAGAACCGCCAACGAAACGACGTCGCTGTGGGGACTGAGGGAGGTGGCGCGAAAGCTCGGGAAGAACAGCGCCCCGGCAAGGACATGGCCCAGCGGCGTGTCTGGGTGGTGGAAGAGCGTGTTGAACGTGCCCCGCCGAACGGTTTGCTCAACGTGCCAGCCAGCAATGACGCCCAGCCCGGCCTCGTTTCGTACGGCGGGGTCGGAGTTGCCGAGCAGATGCGGAAAGAGACTGGCGGTGACGGTGTCCTGATGAGGTGCACCCAATACGTCTGCGAGTCCGGCCCTCCTGCGCAGAGCGTTGATGCCGGCGAGGACCGCCGAGGGACTGAAATCACCCGGTGATCCGGGCAGGTCGAGCGTGGGTGTCTCGTATTGCGTCGGGGCTGAGCCGTCGGGGGAGACCAGGACCCGCGCGAGCACTGCGCCCTGTACGGAGCCCTTGGATGCTGCAACCACCTCGATCACCGCAATGGCATCGCTGGAGGTGGTGGGGCAACGAAACCCGAACGCTCCAGAGGCTGAGCCGGGGGTACGGGTACAGGCTTCATGACCGAGTGGGCCACGGGTGACCTGTGCGATCATCCACTCGTTGGGCTGGTCGTAGACGCCGGAGATCTCGACGTGACCATCGCCACCGCTTCGGAACGGAACGGGGGAGAGCTCGAGTGCGGGCTCGCCGACGAGGACGGAGACGACCGCTTTGTCCCGCCCCTTCCAAACGCCCAGGCCACAAACCGCCTGGGAAGAGGCTCCATCGATGTGCGAGAGAATCTCCCCTTTGAGCTGCGCAGTGGACTCACCGCGGCCTGCGAGGCCCTCAAAGGTCCCCGGTTCGAACAACAAGCGACGAGTCCGAACGGTCTCGAAAGGAACGCCGCATCGGGTTTGCATGAAGGCGCGGAGGTCTGCCGCAGGTACCGTGCCGGGATGTTCTGCGGCGAAGCGCGCATCTTGTTGCGCGAGGCAGGTCATCGCGGCGGACACCGGCAGGTTGGCGTCGCCTTCCTCGGCCCACTCCGCGAAGACTTCGGCGTTGGGCTCCTCGCCGGTGTAGCGCGCTCTCCAGTCCGCGTTGGGAGAAGACGGTTCGATCGACCAGGAGGTGACCGCCGCTTGCGCTCCGACGGCGGCAAGTGGACTCTCGACCGGCGTCTTGCCAAGTTGAGCGAGTCGCTGCTGGCTCGGAAACGGCTGCTCGAGAGTCACATCTGCGGCGGCGGGCGTGTTCGTTCTGAGCCTGGGTTCGAAGGCGCTGCAAGCGATGGCACACAGCCCAGTGAGCACAGAACATGTGACGACGGAAGTCTTGAACCGTGCGTTGCGTCCGGTCTCCTGACCGACGCTCATGACACCCCGCGAAACCGCACCGTGACGTCGACGACGAACCGAGCCTTCGTGAATCCCGCCGGATGCGGAGGAAAGCGTTTGGACGCTTGAGCGACTCGTCGCAGGACCTGCCACTGCAAGAGCCGCCCAAGCGTCGTCTCCTCGACGCGGGCGACTTCGAACCTGCGACGGCCGACGCTCGCAAGGCGGCCGTTGGGCAGAACCTCGAGGACCAGCTGGATCGAATCATCGGCATGAATGCCTCCGATGGGCACGCGGTCGATTTCCGCCACGACCGCCCGCACAATGCTGGCCCCGTATCCCGCGTACGCATCCTCTGCCCTTCCGCCTACGACTCGTTCCGAAGAGAGGGGCGGACCCTGCTCGCTGAGCGAGTCGAGTCGTGCGGATGAGGGTTGCGCCGGCTGCGACTCCTCCAACCCTTGATCGAGACCCGGCGAATGTCCGCTGGTATTCTCCGCTGCCAGCGGCGACACAGGAACTCGAACATTGGGGCTCCCATCGGTCGACTCGAAGACCGATGCCCCCCGCGTGGTTTCGGGTACATCGTTGACGGCACGTGCTCTAGCTTGGACCTTCCTTCGTCGCCGGTGCTCTAGGGGTTGAGTCTCAGGCTCGACGACCGGATCACGCTCCTCGCCGCGCTTCAACGTGCCTTCCACGCGAAGCGGTGCGTCGGCCGTATCTTCCCGGACGGTGACTTCGACCAGCTCGACCGCGCTCAGCTCCGACTCTCTCGGCGTCGGCTCGGGACTCGGCTGCTGGCCAAGGACCGCCAATGCCCCAAGGGCCAGGGCGTGCCCAGCGATGCTGATACCGGCGCTCCGGATTCGCCTCCAAGTACGCATCCCCCAGTGCAACGCGCTCAAACCAGCGTGCTTTCGCCCACCCTCGAACTTTCTCGGCTGGTGGGGCGCCCGAGCGAGCCCCGCTTTGCGGTGGAACGGAACCCAAGTCGCCGTGGGTGAGACCGACCCTGCTCTGAGACGCGCGCAGCAGCGAGCATGGATCGTGGGGGTTGGCAGAGTGTGCTCGGTGTCCGGAAACTCGAGCCGTTCGTAGGTCGCGGCCACCTCGAGCACTTGGTGTCAGGGCGTCGAGCTGGAGTCACCCCAGCGTGAGTCGCTAACTCGCCGGCCGGGGCCATCCCCATGTGTTTGCGCGCCATGGCGCCGCCCTCGAACACCGCACGAGGCGCTCGTGGCCTGCGTCCAGCTCGCGCTGCCGCTGCGTGCGGCGGGACCCTCGCCCTGCGAGTCGCGACCGGCTTCACCGATGCTCGTGCGTGGCTTCGGCATGCAGCTGCACGCGGCCGTCACGGTAGACGGCCGAGACCGCAAGCGCCTCGAGCACATCTCCGTCTGCTCCCGCTGCTGCGGGCCCATGCGCGTCATCCGGGCCGTGACCACACCCGAGGAAATTGCGGCCCAGCTCCGCGGTGTACGGCCCCCGCCGCGCGCCTCACCTGTCGGACAACTCCTGCTGTTGTTCCCGCCT
>CAYGTG010000861.1:0-4085 GCA_964352485.1 uncultured Nannocystaceae bacterium
CACAACCTGGACCTGCTCTTTCCAGGGATGATCATCGACCGGTGGACGACTTTCCGAGCGACCCGCAACGCGCACACCGAGGGCGACGAGGAAGACGCAGACGACCTGCTCGCGCTCATCGAATCGGAGCTTCGCGAGAGAAAGTTCGCGCCGATTGTGCGCCTGCAGATCTCCGCCGACATGCCTCCACTGCACCGTGGTTTGCTCGCCGACAAGTTCGGCCTCGACGAGCGTGACGATGTGTTCGAGGTCGCGGGGATGCCGATGGGGCTCAAGGACCTGTTCGAGCTCGGCGCAATCGACCGCCCGGATCTACGAGAAGACGTCCACCGCCCGATCGACCACCCGGCGTTGATGGATGCCGACCGGAACATCTTCCATCAGATCCGCGATGAGGGGTCGATCCTGCTGTACCACCCGTACGAGTCGTTCTCGACGTCGGTCGAGCGCTTCCTTCGAGAGGCCTCCCTCGACCCCAAGGTGCGCGCGATCAAGATGACGCTCTACCGGACCTCGGCCGGCACCAACGTCGTGCGCCACCTCGTCTCGGCCGCCCGCAACGGAAAACAAGTCGCGGTCGTCGTGGAGCTGAAGGCACGCTTCGACGAGATGGCCAACATCCGTTGGGCCAGTCGTCTGGAGGAAGCTGGAATTCACGTCAGCTACGGCGTCATCGGCCTCAAGACCCATACCAAGACGATTTTGGTCGTTCGCCGGGACTACAACCGACTGACCCGGTACACGCAC
Organism: uncultured Nannocystaceae bacterium; assembly: GCA_964352485.1. Taxonomy (GTDB): domain Bacteria; phylum Myxococcota_A; class Polyangia; order Nannocystales; family Nannocystaceae; genus CAJXVA01. Next base: position 748 of record CAYGTG010000861.1, read on the forward strand.
ATCGGCACCGGCAACTACCACGCAGGAAACGCGCGTGCGTACACCGACCTGGGCCTTTTTAGCTGTGATGACGACCTCGGGCACGACCTCACCGAGCTGTTCAACTACCTGACCACCGGCTACCAGCCCGGTCGGATGTACCGCAAGCTGCTGCCGGCGCCCAAGAAGCTCAAGCCAGCGCTCCTCGAGATGATCGAGCGCGAGATCGAGTCCCATGGCAAGCACGGCAACGGACTGATCCAGATGAAGTGCAACGGGCTCGAGGACGTCGATGTGACCCGAGCGCTGTACATCGCCTCTCAGGCGGGGGTGAGGATCGATCTGATCATCCGCGACACGTGTCGGATTCGGCCCGGCATCCCCGGGCTCTCCGAGAACATCCGCGTGATCAGCATTGTCGGGCGCTTCCTCGAGCACGCGCGCATCTACTACTTCCACAACGGTGGCGCCGAAGAGTATCTGATCGGCTCCGCCGACATCATGAACCGCAACCTCGAGAGTCGGGTCGAGGCGGTGGTCCCCGTCGAACGTCCGGCGCTGCGCGAGACGCTGCGAAAAATCATCCAAACCCAGCTGGACGATGACCGACTCGCGTGGGAAATGCAGTCCGACGGCAGCTATCGCCAGCGCGAGGGAAATGGCGCCGGCAGCCACGAGCAGATGATTGCCTGGGCCGAGGGCCGGCAGCGAGAGGCCAAGCGGGCCAAACGGTTGCGCCCCAAAGGCTTCGCAGGAGATGGTCGATGACAAAAAACTCCAAGCCCCGCACGCGCGCCTCCGGGCGCTCCGTGGACAACCTCGAGCATCCCAGCGGCCCCTCCAAGGACGACTACGAAACCGAGCTCGCCCACCTTCAGCTCCAGATGCTGAGGGTTCAGTGCGCGTACCGAGCCCAGGGTCGTCGCGCGGTTCTTGCATTCGAGGGGACCGACGCCGCGGGAAAAGGCGGCGCGATTCGGCGGATGACCGCGCGGCTCGACCCCCGCGGGATCAAGGTCCACGCCGTTGGAGCGCCGACCAAGGAGGAGCAGGGGCGTCACTACCTCTACCGGTTCTGGCGAGAGCTCCCGGTCCCGGGCCAGATCGCCGTGTTCGACCGCTCATGGTACGGACGCGTGCTGGTTGAACGCGTCGAGGGGTTCTGCGAGGAGGAGGCGTGGCGCCGCGCCTACGATGAGATCAACCGATTTGAGAAGATGCTCGTCGACGATGGGGTTGTGCTCATCAAGGTCCTGCTGAGCATCGGTCGCGGGGAGCAGCTCAAGCGCTTTGCCGACCGACTCCACGATCCGGTCAAGCGCTGGAAATTCACCCGTGATGACCTGCGGAACCGCAACCGCTGGGACGAGTATGTCTCCGCGTTCGACGACATGCTGGAGCGAACCCACACCTCGGACGCCCCGTGGGTGGTCATCGGCGCCAACACCAAGCGTCATGCTCGGCTGGAGACCCTGCGAGCCGTCACCGAGCGACTGGCCGCCGACGTCGACCTGACCGCGCCGCTGGCCCCCCACGACCTGATTCGCGATGCCACGGCAAGCCTTGGCCTGCCGCTGCCGCCCGACGTCGCGCCCGCCAAGGGCAAGAAAGGCGGCCCGGACAAGGGCGAGCGAGACAAACAGAACGACAAGAAGCGGAGCGGCTCCGGCAAGTCGCCCAAAAAGAAGAAGCGGAAGTAAGCGGCTGGCGAGCACATCTCATGACCTCGACGCCGTGGCTCGCGAAGAGGGATTGGGGGCCGAGGGCAAGGAACTCTAGAGCGCCTATTCCGTCGTCTTCTCGGCGGAGTCTCGCTCGCGCGAGATGAAGCTCCCAATGCCGCTGTCCGCGCTGCGGGCTCGGGAGAAGTAGGCGTCCGCCCCGTCCTCGTCGCCCTCCGAGAGAGCGCACAGACCGAGCCCGGCGAGCGCCCGCGCGCGCATCTTGGGATCACCATGATCGACGAGGCCGCGGTATACGCTGCGTGCGGATGTACAGGCTCCCTTGCGTCGACTCCCGTCGGCGGCCGCGAGTGCTTCGGTGGGCGTCTTCGAGGGCGCAGGAGTCGTGCTCGCGCCTCCGGCGACTCCGCCGCCCGGAGCCTTGGATGGGACCTTCGATGAAGGCTGCGAGTTGGGCGCAGGCTTCGGCTGGGCGTCATGCTTCTTGCCCGAAGTTCGCGGTGGCGACGGCTTCGACGGCTTGGCCTTGCGCTCTTTGGACGGCGCTGTCCCGGTCCCCTTGGCGTTGTCGTAGATGACCTTGTCCGTCGGCTCAGCGTCCGCCGGTGGGGCGCTCGGCGTCGCGGCCGGAGGCTCGGGTTCTTCAGCCTCCTGGGCGTTCGCTTCCTCGAGCACCGCTTCGTCCTTCTCCCCCGCGCCATCGGCCACCGCGGACCCGCGCAGCCGACCGCGGGAGGCAGGGGGCGAGCCGAGCCCAAATCGTTCGCCGTCCTCGGCGCCGTCGGTGAACGGGTCCGCGGCGGCCCGCAGCTCCTCACCGCGCTCGAGCAGGGCCTCGGTCTTCGAGGCGGAGGGCTCAGGAGCGTCGGCGCGAGCGACCGTCTCGGCAGCGGGATCGGCGTCGCTGAGCGTGCCCTGGACCATGACCAAGACCAGTGCCGCGCTGGCAGCGACGGCCAGCGCGGGAACCCACAGCGACAACCGCCGCCACCACGGGGGCTTCGATTCGGCGGCGGCCTCCGTGCCAGGAGATGCCCCGACCGCCGGAAGCCCGGCTTCGTCCCGAGCGGCGGCCAAGACCGAGTCGAGGACACCCATGGGGACCTCGACCGAAGGCAGAGCTTCCCGCGAGAGCTGCAGCAGGTCGCGATACTCGCTCAGGCGGCCCGAGACCGCGACGTCGTCCTCGAACTCGACGGGAATCCCCGAGAGTTCGAGGTCTTCGAGCGCGTCCTCGAGGGCGTCGAGTTGAACCGGTGAGAACTCGCCCATCAGCTCACGCCTCCCTGCGGCGCAGCGTGATGCAGGTCGCCAAGCTCGCTGCGCAGCTTCTCCAGCGCGTACCGCATGCGACTCTTGACGGTGTTCTCCGGGATCTCGACGGTCTCGGCAATCTCGCGGAAGGAAAGCCCGCTGACCTGACGCAGCAGGAACACTTCACGCTGCTCGACCGGAAGCTTGGCGACAGCTTCCTTGAGTCGGCGCCGGATGGTCGGCGCCTCCGCAGCCTCATCGGTCGGCACCTCTTGGGAGGGGATGCTCGAGATCATGGCCGACCCTGCGCCCCCATCAGAGCCCTTGCGCGGCGCATCGAGAGACTGATGGCGACGGAACTTGGCGCGACGGCTCTCGTCCACGCACAGGTTGCGAGCGATCGAGTACAGCCACGTCGTGAAC
>CAYGTG010000862.1:0-837 GCA_964352485.1 uncultured Nannocystaceae bacterium
GTTTCAGGGACGTCGTGCGGAGGCGGACCGGGAGAACCGAGACCTCCCAGGCTGGGCCTACGGTGCCCACGCGCTCGTGCTGTCTCACGCACACCTGGATCACTCCGGGAACATTCCAACGCTGGTCAAGCACGGGTTCTCCGGGAACGTGTTCCTCACCCCGTGCACCCGTGACCTGTGCAGCGTGATGCTCCGAGATGCCGCAATGATCCAGGAGCAGGACGCCCGCTGGATCAACCGACGGAATGCACGCAAGGGCATCGACGCCGAGGTGCTGCCGCTGTACGACCTCTCCGACGCGCAACGCGCGGTTTCGCAGATGGTCTCGGTGGGTTTGCATCGTCCGATGCACGTCGCTCCGGGCGTGACGGTGACCTTTCACGATGCGGGACACGTGCTCGGATCTGCGGTCGTCCAACTCGACCTCGAAGAGAACGGCGTCCGCCGACGGCTGCTGTTTACCGGTGACCTTGGGCGGGAGGCCTTGCCGCTGCTGCCGTCGCCGCAGGTGGTCAAGGACGTGGACGTGCTGATCTCGGAGAGCACCTACGGCGACCGACAGCACCAGCCGTTCGAGAACACCGATGATGAACTCGCGGAGATCATCAATACGACCATCGGCCGCGGCGGGCGGGTGTACATCCCCAGCTTTGCCCTCGAACGGGCTCAGGAGGTCCTGTTCTCGCTCACCCGCTTGCACAACGCCCAGCGGATTCCGGCGGTGCCCATCTACGTCGACAGCCCGCTCGCCGTATCGGTCACCGAGATCTACAAGCTGCATCCCGAATCCCTGGCGGCGAACGTGCGGGCCCGACTGCTCGAACGCCACGATCCTTT
>CAYGTG010000862.1:847-4083 GCA_964352485.1 uncultured Nannocystaceae bacterium
TCTCCGCGGGGCATGCGGTACGTGAGCGATGTCGAGGACTCCAAGGCGATTCAGGCGAGCGACGAGCCGTGCATCGTGATCGCGGGGTCGGGAATGTGCGAGGGCGGTCGTATCGTGCACCACTTCCGCAGTGGCCTCGGGAACGCGAAGAACGCCGTCGTGATCGCGGGGTTCATGGCGCAGCACACGCTGGGGCGACGGCTCGCGGAGGGCCGACGGGAGGTCAAGGTCTTGGGCATGGCGCGGGACGTTCGAGCCTCGGTGCACTCGTTGCGCGGGCTGTCCGCGCATGCCGACAAGCGGGGACTGCTCGAGTACATCGCAAAGACTCGAAAGGTCGGTCCGGTGCGCACGGTTGTGCTGGTCCATGGCGAGGATCGGGCCCGGGGGGCGCTCGCCGAATCGGTCAAGGAGGCCGGCGTGCCCGATGTGGTCGTGCCGCAGCGCGGCGACGTCTTCACCTTGTAGCCGGCCACGAACCACGCTTGGCTCGGATCGGGTGTCCCTCGGTGCCCCCAACGGCGTAGTCTCAGCCGGGTGAAGCCCATCGTCGAAGTCGCCGCGCAGCTCGGACTCGAACCGTCTTCTCTCATCCCCTTTGGTCACGACAAGGCCAAGGTCCGCACCGAGACGCTGCCGAGCTCGAAGCCGGGCACCCTGGTGCTCGTTTCCGCAATCACCCCAACGCCTGCCGGAGAGGGCAAGACGTCCACGACGATCGGGTTGGTGGATGCGATGGCATCGCGCGGACTCTCCGTTTGCGCCGCGCTCCGGGAGCCTTCTCTGGGCCCGTGTTTTGGCATCAAAGGCGGCGGCACGGGGGGCGGGGAGGCCTGCCTGGTGCCCTCGGCCGACATCAACCTGCACTTCACCGGAGACTTCCACGCGATCACCAGCGCTCACAATTTGCTGGCGGCTGTGGTCGACAACCACGTGCACTTCGCATCTGAAGTCGGACTCGATGCGCGCCGGGTTCGCTGGAAGCGAGTCCTGGACATCAGTGACCGGGCGCTTCGCAACGTGGTCAGTGGACTCGGGGGTCCCGCGTTCGGGGTGCCGCGCGAGTCTGGGTTCGACATCACGGCAGCCTCGGAGCTGATGGCGATCTTGTGTTTGGCCGAGGATGCGGAGGATCTCCGGCGGCGCATCGATGCGATCCTCGTTGGCTTCACGCGAGACCGCGAGCCCGTTTACGCATCCCAGCTTGGGGTCACCGGATCGATGATGGCGATTCTGCGGGACACGTTGATGCCGAACCTCGCGCAGACCAAGTACGGCACCCCGGCCATTGTGCACGGCGGGCCGTTCGCGAACATCGCCCATGGCTGCAACAGCGTCATCGCGACCCGAACCGCGATGGCGCTGGCCGACTGGTGCATCACCGAGGCTGGTTTTGGGTTCGACCTCGGCGGCGAGAAGTTCATCGACATCAAGTGTCGCTTGGCGGGACTCGATCCTGCCGCGGTGGTGTTGGTCGGGACGGCGCGCGCCCTCAAGATGCACGGGGGTGTCGACGTGAAAGAGATCGACAAGCCCGACCCCGACGCCGTAGAGCGCGGGCTGCCCAACCTGGCTCGACATGTCGAAAGCGTGCGTTCGTTCGGCAAGCCGGTCGTCGTTGCGGTGAACCGCTACGTGAGTGACACCGACGAAGAACTGGCCGTGATCGAGGCGTGGTGCAAGGCGCAGGCCGTCCCGGTGGCGGTGTGTGACCATTTCCGGCGCGGGCCCGAAGGCGCGGTCGGGCTGGTCGACGCGCTGCTCGAGGCCGCCAATGCACCTTCGAAGCCGATCAAGCCGGTGTATTCGCTGGAGGCGTCAATCCCGGAGAAGATCGAGGCTATCGCTCGGACCGTGTATGGGGCGGACGGCGTCACATTTGCATCCTCAGCCACCAAGACTCTGCGTGAGGTTGAACGCCTGGGTTACGGAAACCTTCCGGTCTGTATGGCGAAGACCCAGAGCTCGTTGAGCGATGATCCCTCCCTGCGGGGGCGGCCGCAGGGGTTCACGATCACCGTGCGCGACCTCGAGATCAACGCCGGCGCCGGCTTCATCGTCGCGCTGACCGGTCAGGTGCTGCGGATGCCGGGGCTGCCTCGCAAGCCGCAGGCCGAGGCCATCGATCTGGTCGATGGGGTCATCACCGGTCTCCGCTGAGGAACAAGTTAGGTCCACCGCACGGTGATATCGACGCTGGCCGTGTCGGGCGGGGCGATGCGTTCGACCTCGCCGTCGCACTTGCACACGTTGAGGAAGCACGTGAGGTACGTGGGGTGTTCGAAGACGCCCGGTGCCACTTGGCTCATATGCAGCCCGGTGGCAGGGGCATTGTGCGGGAGGATGCGGATCGAGCCGAAGTCGCGATAGATGACCGGCCACCCCATCGGGACCGCATAAAACCGAGCCGCAGGCGAGAGACCCAAGAGGCGTTGCGTGGCTGTCCAGGTCTGAGCGGACGGCAGCCGTTTGCTGCTCTTGTTCGCCGTGGTCCAGCACTCGAACTGCTTGCCGTCAATGGTGCGGTTGACCTTCACCCCGCAGGATGAGGAAAAATCCGTCGCGATCCGCCGCGCCGGGTTTTTCCTCACCCTGCGGGCCGTTCGTGCCCGTGCGGCTCGAAAATCGCCATCCTGCGCATTGTTCACAAGGCCCAGGGTTGCTACACCAGGCCCCTCACCGGCACACAGTGCACGTGTGGAGCTCCGCCATGTGGCTGGAATTCGTCATCGCCATCCCGCTTCTGCTGTGCTGGGCTCCTCTTTGGGGAAGCCGCGTGGCCGGACGCAATGGGGCGGCCTGGGCTGCGGGCGGCGTGACGACCCTGTCGATCCTTGCGCTGTCACAGGTCGCGGCGCCGGTCTTGGACGGCGGGATCGTCTTGACTCGGATCCCGTGGATGCCCACCTTGGGGATGGATCTCGCGCTGCGGCTCGATGGGCTCGCGCTGCTGATGTGCACCCTGGTGCTGGGAATCGGGCTGCTCGTCGTCTTGTACGGTCGCTACTACCTCTCGAGCTTTGATCGCGACGACCGATTCTTCGCGTTCCTGCTTCTGTTCATGGGGGCGATGCTCGGCGTCGTCACGTCCGAGAACCTGCTGCTCTTGGTCGTGTTCTGGGAACTCACCTCGGTCAGCAGCTTCTTGTTGGTCGCCTTCAAGAACGACAAGGCGGACGCACGTCGGGGCGCTCGTCGTGCGTTGGGCGTGACCGGGCTGGGCGGGCTCTCTCTGC
>CAYGTG010000863.1:0-4082 GCA_964352485.1 uncultured Nannocystaceae bacterium
TTCGCGGTTTGGCTGCGCCCGGGATCTCGGTGGGAACATCACTACGCGGGTTGGCCTGCCTATCGCAAGCTCGCGTACGTGGATGGCTTGATGTCCGAGCTTGCCGGCGCTCGCCCACGAGCCACACCCAAGACTCGACCGTACTCGACCTCTCAGCTCGACATCACGCTGCGAGAGCACTACGAGGCCAAGCGCGCGCACTACATTCCAGACGCGCCGCGGGAGTACGACCAAGATCTCGAGCTTCTGTTCTGCCAACGGCCAACGGCAAAGCCACGGCCTACAGCGGCGTCTTTTCTGCGCAAGCACAAGCGGACCCTGATCGAGAGCGTTGTTCGATTCGCGCCCGATCAAGGGCCCATCGTCGAGCACGTGCTCGAAGAAATGCGCTGGCGGTGCCGCGAGCTCGGGATGCGCGTTGCCGGCCGAGAGCCCGCGTTGCTTCGCGACTTGGCGCAGGTTTTAACAAAGTACACGTTTCGGTTCGGCCAAGGACGGGGGCAGTGGTGGCCCGTCTAAAGCGCAAGCGCGTCCTGGTGCTGATGCACGAGGACCTCATCCCACCCGACGACCTCACCGGTCTGTCTGCCTCCGAGGTGATCCCCTTTGCGACCGAGTACGACGTCGTAACGGCCATGCAGTGGCTGGGCCACGAGGCGATCAAGCTCGGCGTGCACGACGAGCTCGCACCGCTGCGCCGGGCGCTGAAGGACGTCAAGCCGCACGTGGTGTTCAACCTCCTCGAAGAGTTCCACGGTGAGGCCGTCTACGACCAGCACATGGTCAGCTACCTGGAACTGCAGCGGGCTGCGTACACCGGCTGCAACCCCCGCGGACTGGTGCTGGGGCGGGACAAGGCGCTCTCGAAGAAGGTCCTGCACTACCACCGGATCCGGTGCCCGAAGTTTGCCGTCTTCCCGTTGGGTCGACGCGTTCGCCGGCCCGCTCGGCTGCCGTTTCCGCTGATCGTCAAGTCTCTGGTCGAGGAAGGGAGCACGGGCATCTCCGAGGCCTCCGTCGTCCACAACGACGAGAAACTCGTCGAGCGAGTTTCTTTCATTCATCGAAGCATCCGAACCGATGCCATCGCCGAAGAGTTCATCGACGGCCGTGAGGTGTATGCGGCGGTGATGGGCAACCATCGGCTGACCGTGCTCCCGCCGTGGGAGCTCAAGATCGGGGAGCTTCGTTCCGATGCTCCGCGCATCGCGACGCGTCGGGTGAAGTTCGACCTTGAGTTTCAGGATAAGCACAACATCGAGCTGGGCCCGGCAAACTTCGACGAAGCTCTCACCGCGCGGTACGAGGCCGTCGCCAAGCGGATCTACCGGGTGCTGGGCCTGTCGGGGTATGCCCGCATCGACTTTCGGCTCACCCCGCAGGGGGAGCTGTATTTTCTGGAGGCCAATCCCAACCCAGACATTGCGCGCGGAGAGGAGTTTTCCAGTGCCGCCAAGGCGACCGGGTTGGAGTACGAGGCTCTGCTGCAGAAGCTGCTCAACCTGGGCATGTCCAAGGCACGCGGTCGCGCCTAGCAGCCCGGGCCCGCGGGTGCTCCCAGGGGCCCGGGCCCGCGTGTTAGAAGCACGTCATGGCGCGCTCGTCCGAAGGGATCTTTCCGCGTTGGGTGGTGGTGTTGTTCGTCCTCGCCCTGGTCGGGCTGCTGATGTGGGCGCTTCGTGGCGTCCTCACCCCCATCTTCTTCGCTTTTCTGATCGCGTACATGCTCGATCCGGTGGTCGACCGTTTCGAAGCGCGCAAGATTCCGCGGGCCGTTGGCATCGCGGTGCTGCTGACCGCTGTGCTGGGGGCGCTGGGGTTGTTCTTGCTGCTGGCCGTGCCGAGCATGGTGCGCGATGCGACGGACTTCGTGCACGATCTGCCCCGACAACTCTCCGCGCTCGAGGCCCGGCTCCAGCCGTGGCTTCTGCAGTATGGAATTGAGATTCCAACATCGCTCCGTGAAGCCGTCGGCACGCTGACCGCCTCGGGGGCTGATCCTGCGGCGAGCTCTTCGGACCAGCTGGCACAGGCTGCCGAACCGGTGATGGCCGCCCTCGGGTGGTTGTGGGGCGGTACCGCCACGGTGCTCGGCGCCGCCGCATCAGCCCTCATCGTGCCGGTCTTCGCCGCCTACTTGCTCCACGACTTCGATCGGATGACCGCGGGCATCGCCGGTTTGATCCCGCCGAAGTGGCGGCCATTCATCGTCGACATCGCCAAAGAAGTCGACACCGTGCTCGGTGAGTTCATCCGTGGCCAGCTGATCGTCATGCTCATCCTCGCGTTCGCCTACTCGGTCGCGTATGGGCTGCTCGGCGTCCGGTTGGCGGTCCTCATCGGCGTCGTGGCCGGCATGCTGTCGTTCATCCCCTACGTGGGCGGCGCGGTGGCGCTGGGCCTGGCGGTGATCATGTGTCTGATCGACTGGAGTGGCTGGGGGCAGCTGCTCGGGGTCTTGGGCGCCTACGCGGTGATTCAAGTTCTCGAGGGATTCGTCATCACGCCCAAGGTGGTCGGCGACAAGGTCGGTTTGTCGGCGATCTGGGTGCTGTTCGCGCTGATGGTCGGCGGCGAGCTGTTCGGGTTTCTCGGCGTCTTGCTTGCACTACCGGCGGCTGCGGTCGTGAAGATCTTCGTCGTCCGCGGGCTGGCTTATTACCGGGAGTCGGAGTTCTTCGTCGATGGGCCCGAGCCGCCCAGTACCGGGGCGTTCTCGGCGTTCATCGGGGCGGAGGGGCTGCCCGACGACGAAGAGATGGCGGCGCTCAAAGCGGCGGTGCGCACGCGCCCGCCGGACGATGAATGAACGTGTGTAAGGTCCTTTGAAGGCACCCGTTGGGCCTATCGTGGAGAACAACGCGAGCATGGAAGCCCTGGACCGCAGCGCGCACCGTCTCTTCTTGCACGACGGCGGTCGCACGCTCTGCATCCCGATCGACGAGATCGAGTGGGTTGCGGCGGCGGGGAACTACATAGAGATCCACACCGGGCGGAAAACCCATCTGGTGCGGCACACGGTCAAGGCCATGGAGGCGAAGTTGAACCCGGACAAGTTCCTCAGGGTGCGCCCCTCGGCGATCGTCGCGGTCTCCGAGGTCGACGCACTCGAAGGCCGAGCTGGAGGCGACTACTTGGTCAAGCTTCGCAACGGAACACAGATTCCTTCGAGCCGGAGCTACCGCGACCGCATCGAGCAGGTCTTCGGCAAGCCTTCGCGCCGACGTCGCACCGACGCCTAGTCCTCGACGCTCGTTGCGGTCTCCGCCGGCATACCAACCAACGCAAAGCGCCCCGGCAGGCCAAGCCTGCGGGGCGCTTCTCGTGGTCCGCGGTCGGGTTACTTCTTGCCCTTGGCGGCCGCGGGAAGGGAGATTTTCCCCTTCTCGATCTTTGCGTTGGGCTTGAACTCGACCATCGTGCCGACGATCTCGGTGGCAGCCATCTGCATCGTCGACTTCGTGGACACCTTGAAGCCGTCAAACTCCTTGTACTCCTGCGCGAGTGCCTTGGTGGGGAACTTCCCCATCGGCGAGTCCTGCACGAAGCTCTGCTCGAGCAGGAGCTTGGACTCCTCATCGAAGGTCATGACGGTTTCGTCGCCGTCGGCCGTGGTTAGCACGACATCGATCGCGGGCTTGCCGTCGACCATGCGTCGGGCCTTGGTCTCCGCCTTTGCGAAGTGGTCCTTCCACGTGGCGGTGATCACCAGCTCGTTGGCGCGGAGCTGCTGCTGGGCCTCCTTGCCTTCGATCTTGCGCAGGCCGTTGATCGGGTCCTCCGACCACATGTTCTCGCCGACCTTCCAGATCCGGGTGAGGCCCATGCCGGGCATGACGGCTTCGGAGTAATAGTCTCCCTTGCTCCACCACAGCTTGTTGTTGATCTTGATGCCCTGGCCGACGACCTCCATGTCGTCCTCCCGGTAGAAGGTCTTGATCGTGTCGATTTTGGCCTTGCCACCCACGGCGTCCACGTTGCCGGCGAACATCGCTTCGGCAGTCGGGAGGTCGGTCTGGGCGACCTCGGGCTCGGCGGTTTTTTCGGGTGTCTGCGTTTCAGCGTCCGGCGTGGCCGCATCG
>CAYGTG010000864.1:0-4079 GCA_964352485.1 uncultured Nannocystaceae bacterium
CGGCAATTGGCCTCGTGCGAGCTCTCCTCGAGAAATGAACTCGATCTGTCCTCGATCCGACAGGGGGATGTCGTGGTGGTCGAGGCGGCGGATGGCGGAGCGGATGGCGACTATCTGACCGAAGGCGTCGTGCTGCTGCGCGAAGGCAACAACACCACCACGGTCGTCAACATGGCGGACGGGTCTCGTCGCCGCTGGCTGGTGGGTGGATCCCATCTCGAGGAGTGGTTCGTTCTCGAGCCTATCGCGGCCCATGGTCTCAGCGGCGAACCGCCACGCAACATTCGCCGGGACCGAGGCGACTACACGCTGCAGCGCCGTGGTCAGGCCAGTGCGGCGTGTACCGGACGGCACGAGCGACCGGAGCAACCCCGGGTGGCCAGCTACGTCTACGGCGGCTCCTCGCGCAACGTGCTGTGGCTCGAGCGCTGGGGACATGAAGTCCTGATGGCGGAGGGGATCCGTCTCGACGCCGAGTCGGTCTCCTTCCTCCCCGGGAGCTGAACCATCCGATGGCGTTCAACCGCGCAGTCTCCTGGCTGCTGGTCTTGATCGGCGGCATCTGGCTCTCGGCCGCCGGCTGATTCAGTCGCGGCGGTCCTGGAGGTCGGCCCGACGCTTCTGACCGCGGCGCCGGAACAGGCTGCTCAGCGTGTTCGCCGACTGGGGAAACACGTCGACCACTCGCGCCATCCAGCCGCGATGCGGGGGAAGGAAGACCTCGAGGGGGCGGTGGAGCATGGCGTCGAGAACGGCGACTGCAACTTCGTCGGGGCTCAGCTCCCGAGTTCCGCTGAACACCATGTTGGCCTCCTCGAACGACTCTTGTCGGTCGAGCATCGGTGTGCGGACGGCATCGGGGCAGACCACGGTCACCGCGACCCCCTTGCGGCGCAACTCGGTGGACGCCGCAAGGGAGAACCCGCGCACCGCGTATTTGGTCGCCGAGTAGATCGCGATGCCCTCCACCGGGGCGAGCGCGGCCAAGGAGGCGATGTTGATCACGTGCCCGGACCGTCGCTCGACGAAGCCGGGCGTCACCGCTCGCATTCCCCGCACGACGCCCATCAGGTTCACAGCGACCTGTTGCTCTGCGTCGTCGAGGTCGAGGTCGTGAACCCAGGCTGGATGGATCACGCCCGCGACGTTGATGAGGGTATCGAGGCCGCCCATCGCGCCCATGGCAGCGCTTTGTGCAGCCACCCATCGCGCGTCATCGCGAACGTCGAGCGCCGCGGTGTGGACCCGGTCGTCCGGCCAGCCGCGTTCCTTTGCGGCATCGCGCAGGGCCTCACCGTTGGCATCCGTGGCGAAGACGGATGCTCCAGCCTTGGCCAGGCGGTCTGTGATTGCGAGCCCGATCCCGCTCGCAGACCCGGTGACCAGGACCTTGAACGCCCCATGCGAACCCATGCGAGCACGCTACCGCGTTTTGACCGCACCTGCGCGGCGTGCAACGATCCCGCCCAGATGGACACGGTCAAGGGGCTGTTCGGCTACGTCGTGCTGGGGATCTGCGTGGTGCTGGCCTATCAGGGCTATCAAAACACGTCTGACCCCGGGGAGACCGAGTCGCTCGCCAAAGCCACAGCCTGTGAAGTCGACTCGCAGTGCGTCCTCAAGTCCGAGCGGCCTCGCGAGATCCGCTCCGACGTCTTGGGTCGGTACTACGACTGGAAAACAACCGTAGGCCCGGTCGAGGTCACCTGCCGCCGCCAACTCTGGTTCTTTGGCGCGTGGGGCTGCTCCTCAGCGAAGCCCGAGCCGGCTTCGCTGTGACCGGGCACAAGCAACCGATGAGGAACGACGGCATGGGCTCTGGGGGCGCCGCTTTGGCCGTTTCATCGAATTGGGGACGGCCCCTAGGGAAGGTCGGCCGGCTCGCGTGGCTCGGGGGTCGGAGGCAGGTCGTTGCATGCCTCTTTGGTCCAGCACCGCGACTGAAGCGGGTTGGTGTTGGGCTCGAGCATAAACGTGCCGAGCATGTGAAACATGGCCCAGCCGACATCGTAGGTCTGTCCAACGACGGCACTGCTCGCGCAAGAATCCTCGACGTCCGGGTCGCACAGCGCGAGCGCCCAGTCGCTCATCTGCCCGGGCAACGCGAACCCATGCTGCCCCTGCGGGATCGCGTAGGGGAAGACTGCGCCGGAGTAGCCGCCGGTGTCGTTGCCGTAGGCGTCCGTGGTGCTGACCAGGTGCAGCGGCTTATCCAGGCGCGGGATGTTGTCGCCCCAGATGTCATCGCCCTCGCTGAAGTTCTCGACGTCGACGTGTACGCCGAGGCTTGCATCGAGTCCGAGCAGCGAGCGGTCTTCTTCACTCTCGGGCGGGTTGGTGTAGACGTGGCGACGGAACGTGTTGACGGCTTCGGCGCTGTAGGTGTCGAGCAAGACCTGGTTGGGCGGGATGCCCCAGCGGGCGTCTGGATCGAGGTAGTTGATCGCCCCCGCAGCCCGAGACACGGTCACCCCAGAGTGGGCGGGAACGTTCATGTCGCCGGTCGTGGTGACGATGAGGTAGCGGGCTCCAGTCTCGTCGCCCGTTCCCGGATAGACCAGTGAGTCCCGGGAGAGGTAGCGACTGACGACGCCAGGGTCGGTCGGGTCGAGGACCATCTGGCCCAAGTCCATGAAGCGGCGCAGCGAGGGCCGGTTGCGCTCGAGGCCCAGTCCTTCTGCGAGCGTGACCAGAGCTCCGCCGGGGACCGGAAGACCTTCGACGGTGTAGGGGGTTCCATCCTCGCGGATGGGCGTCTGCATTTGATCGATGACCACCAGGGGCGTGCCAGGGTCTTCGATCAGCTCACACTCTTCGCTGCCGGTTTCGAGCACGGGGCCGCGGTACAAGGCGATCTCGACGCCATCCCCCAGGTCGCTCGGTAGGGAGATTCGAGCCCTTCCTGTAACGCCATTGTCGGCGGCATCGGGCAGGACATACGCACACGCGACCTCTTCGTTGACCAGGTTGCGGACGACCATGGTGTCACCGGGCTGCAGCGTGGGGTCTGAACCCGGCCGGCCTTCGGTATCGACAGCCGATGGCGGGATGAGCCGCCGAATCGGTACGTCGATGAGGTTGTTGAGCTCGGTGAACTGCGTGAACACCTGGGCCGAACCGTCGTCGGCGAGGGTGACCTGATAGGTGGGCCCGATGACCCGCATCATGACCGCATCGGGTACGCCGCCCTGCATGGAGCGAGCGCCGACGTCGGCCAGGCGGGCGCCCCCGGCGATCGGGACGATGGCTTCGATCTCGGGCTCCACCGCGCCCAGCGTGGTCGCCATGATCCCGCCGAGCGATGCACCGAGCATGTAGATCGGGGACTCGCTGCCAATGTCGACGATGCCGTCTCCGTCAAAGTCGCCTGCAAGGTCGTCTTGCGCTCCGTTGCCGTTGACGTCCCAAGCCCACTGCTTGGTGCCATCCCAGGTCCGAATCGTGCGGATGAGCTGCATGTAGTCCAGGGAGGACTGCCGCATCATGTCGCGGGTGTGGAAGAGGTAGGAGGTCCAGAAGTCGACCCCGCTGTCGACGATGCCGTCGCGGTCGAGGTCCTGGTAGCGGCGCATCGTGCCGTCCGGTTCCTCCACGAAGCCGCCGCGCACAAACTCGAGGGCCTCGGCGCTGGGTCCCAGGCCCGCGGTGTCGAGAAACCCGCGAAGAAGGTCCCCCTCCTCGGGATTGAGCCCCAATCCGTGGCTGACGTTGTCGGTCGAGATTGTGGCCATGCCGAACATCGACAAGAAGCCGGAGAAGCCGATCATCTCGCCGACCCGGTTGCTGCCGTAGCCGTGGCCAAGCAGGACGATCGGAGCCATCTTGCCTTCGCCGCGTACGGAGACCTCTTTGCGGGGCAATACCGCCCAGAAGGGGACCTCCTCAGCGCGCGCGCCGACCGGCGTGCGGTCGAGGTCGTGGGGCCAAGACTGGAGGTCGAGGTTCAGCGGGTTGCCGTCCTCGTCGAAGCGGTTGAAGAGCTGCGGCGACTGGTACGTGCCCATCGCGTGGAAGTCGACGTAGGCGTGGCTGTCGAGCATCGACTGTGCCTGCTGCGAGCCGAGCTCGAGGTCGAGCAG
>CAYGTG010000865.1:0-4079 GCA_964352485.1 uncultured Nannocystaceae bacterium
GCGATGCTCATGGTCAAGCTGGCGCAGGAGGTCGGGGCCAAGACCCCCGGCGATGTGGTCCTGCAGGCGCTCGGCCTGCTGCAGATGCTTCGCGCGGCGGCCGACGGGGGGAAGCGGGTCATCCTTCGCGACCCACGGACCGGCGCGGAGACCGACCTCGCGCTGTAAGGGCGAGCCGTGCGAGGCTCCCATCTCCATGACCGAGTCGCTCACCAACATGGAGGCGGTCAAGCCCAAGGGCCCGAAGCTCTTTGTCGCTGCGCTTGTCCTCGCCGCGGCAGGGGGGATCGCTTGGTTCTTCTTGGGTCGTGAGCCAGGACCTGTCGGGGAACCGGAGGAGCCCACGAACATCTTGCTCGTCGGCCAGGACGACCCGTCCGTGCCCTTGCTCGAACAGATGGGGTTCTCCGTCGAGCAGCGAACGCTGGCCGAAGCCGCCGCGGACGGGCGCAGTGCCGGAGGCTCCGCCGAAGACGAGATCGCGGCGGCCCTGCACTACGCAGATTTCAAGGGCCACGGATACGTCGCCTTCGCTGACGCCTCGACGCTGGACTTCGGGAGCCGAGCGGTCAGCTCCGACTCCGCCACCATCGGCGCAGACCACCGCTACGCCGTGTTCAGCGTGGGCGACTTTGCGCCTGGGGCGACCAAGGTGACGGTCGACCCCAACCGGCGGCGCTACGATCTCCCTGCGCATGCCGAGCTCGTGCGAGCGCTCTTCGAGCAAGACAAGCTCGCCCGGACGCTCGTCGGGGAGAACAATCTTTCGATGGAAGCGCGGCCGCTGTACGAGCGCATCAAGGCCGCGGTCGAGCTCAAGGGAGCGTTTGGACTCGTGGAGCAGAAGGCGGCCTCCGCCGAGCGAAGGCTCACCGAATACGTCGTGCAGAGCGAGGAAGCGCAACCCAAGCCTCGGCTGCTCGCCAAGGACCTGGAGCGCACCCGCGGGTATGCCCTCGCCAACGGTGGGGCCCTCCTGCTGGTCGACGCCCCCGTTCTGCAAAACCCGACCACCGACCGCGTGGCGCTCGAGTGGACCCAAGACACGCGCGCGTGGGTCCAGGACCTCCGCTCGGGTGTCCGGACCCGCTGCGAGGCGGCGGATCGACTTCGACCCGGGGAGGTCGCGGTCGAGGCCGGGGGCCAAACCCTGCTCGCAGCGTGGGGTGCACGGGAGCTGATGGTCTTGACCGTGGACCCCGACCAGCCCGGCTGCAGCCTGCGCGCTGCCGGGACCATTGCGCTGCGGGAGGGAACATGGGGACACGCCAACGCAGCGGGCAAGGTGGTCCGCGCTGTCGAGATCGAAGGGGGCCTCGCCGCCGAGATTCACACCCCGGATTCACCACACGCCCAGACGTGGCCGCTGGCCGGATGCACCGCGGTCAGCACTCCGGTGTGGATCGACGACACCCACGTCGCCACCGCTTGTGAGTACGAGCCACCGGCGCCCGAACCGGACGAACCCGTGGCGGACGAAGGGCTTGCCCCGCCTCCGATTTCCGAGCAGCGATGGCTGTATGTGCTGAGCATCGAGGACGGGTCGGTCTTGACGGTCCCGCTCGACGAAGGCGCTCGCTCCAACCCGACCGTATGGCTCCGGCCGGGCGCCGCGTTGGGCCTGCTCACGGACTCACCTGGGGGAGTCACGACCCATGTGTTTGAGACAGACGTTGCCAAACTGTTCGCCGCGCCTCCCCTCGACGCCGAGCGCCCCCAGCCCAGCTTCGTGCAGGACGCTGCCTCGGGGGTCCGCGCCCTGCGAGCCGATGCCGTGACCTCCACCACCGTCCCGCTCGAGAGGGCTTGGGGTGATTTCGTGGTCTCCCCCGACGGCCAGCGGCTCGTCTTCGGCGTCGACCAAACCGGGGAGTTCGATCGGAACCTCGCCGTCTACGCGTTCGGCTCCGGGAAGACCCGTCGGATCGCGATCAACGAATGGGCGCGCCATGCAGAGCCCACCTTCGCCCCCGGCGGAACGACCATCGTGTTCAACAGCACCTACAGCACGGCGAACTACGGCCGAGCCACGGTCACACAAGCGATCACGCTCGAGGGTTCCTGAGCAGAAGATCACTGCCCCGGCCCGGTCTCATCGCGTGCTACGTTCAAGCCGACGATGTCCAACAACGACGCCTTGTCCTCGCTCGCGTTCCTGTATTTGACCTTCAGCCACGCCACCGATGGATCGCTGTCGATGGAGGAAATGCGAACCCTGGCGGAGAAGGTCAAAGGCTGGGCCCCCGAGGCGGAGCTGTCCGAGATCGGGCAGGTCATCCAGGGAGCCGTTGCGGACTACAAGCAGGTCGAGGCCGCGGATCGTCTCGCGGCGGCACGTGAGCGCGCCGCGTCCCTCGCGTCCTTCGCGGATGCTGAAGCCCGGGCCCGCATCGTGGACGACCTTGAAGCCATCGCAAACGCCGACGGCGAAGTCTCCGGCGGCGAGCGCACGTTCATCGACGAACTCAAGGCCCAGTTCGGCCAGTAGTCCGCCTGTCCTTGGGCCCTGGGCCTCACGCGGCAAGGCCGAGCAGACTCGCCTCGGGCAAGACGCTCTCCACGAACGCCTCGGCAGACTCGTCGAGCCAGCGGGGCCACGGAGCGAAGAGCTCCTCCTCCAGCGAAACAAACGGCGCAACCGCCTTCCACAGGTGCGCATTTGGGCGCCGGGACGCCGGGTCTACGTGAAAATGCGCGCTTCGGATCACCCCTTGTAGGTCGGCTCGACCGCTCGGCAACCGAAGCACGAATCCGGGTCGCTCCTCGAGACTCCGTCCGGATGCCGGACATCGCCCACCGCCAGCCTCCTGCGGCTCACGAAGCACCGAACGTCTGCGTCCACAGATAGCGATACACACCACCTTCGGACTCGAAAGTGCCGATGCCGATCTCTGCGAAGTCGGGATTCATGATGTTGCGGCAGTGCCCTGGGCTGTCCATCCAGCCCTGCATCACGTCGCTCGGCGTCGGTTGTCCGGCGGCAATGTTCTCGCCGGCGGTGAAGTAGGAGTACCCCGCTCGCTCCATCCGTACGAAGGGGTCCTCACCATCGGGGTTGGTGTGATCGAAGAACGCTCGGTCGGCCATGTCCTTGGAGTGGACACGCGCCGCGCAGCGAAGCGCCGGATTCATCGTCAGCGGCCCGGTCGCCCCAAACGCCTGACCACCGCAGCTTGCCCCCGCCGCGCGAGCCTCGTTGACGATCACCAACACGTCTTCCTCGAATTCGACCATCGTGGTGTCCCAAGAAGACACGGGATCACAATATCCGTTGCCGGGGATTTCGCCGCTGCCTCCACCATCACCGTCGGCCCCGGTCCCCGCGCTGTCGCCCTCGCTAGGACTCCCGCCACCCGAGCCGCCCCCGTCGGTCTCGCCTTCGTCTGCGGCGCCGTCACACCCAGCAAGAGTCAACGTCAGCCCCACCACCCAAAACCACCGTCCCAGCATAGCCGCCCCATCGTACCAAGTTCTGGGCCGGGATCTCTTCTGACGCCACTTCGCAAAACCCTCCCGAGCCGCACGAGCGCGGTTGTCAGCGGGCCCGGCAGACGGGATGGTGGTCCTTCACGAACCATCATGCGCCTGCATCGGAGCAACCGCGTCGAACGCCTCCTCGACGCCCTCACAGAAGTGGTCGAGCCACCCCTGCCCGACCCCTTGCAACCCGAGTGCATCGTGGTGAGCAGTCGCGGCATGAACACGTGGTTGTCGATGCAGCTCTCCGAGCGGCTCGGCGTATGGGCAGGTGGGCAATTTCCATTCCCTCGACGCTTCGTCGACGACCTGTTCGCCAAGGTCGCGCCGCAGGGACCGGCCTGGACAGACCCGCAGCAGCTTCTATGGCCGATTCTCGCCGAACTCCCCGAGCTTCTGCGCACGCCGCCGTTCGTGGAGCTGCGGCGCTTCGTCGAACGAGACGACACGGGCCGACATCTCTTCCAGCTCGCCCACCGCATCGCGCATGTCTTCGATCAGTACCCGGTCTTCAGACCGGAGATGGTGCTCGGCTGGGATGCGGGGGCTGAAGACCACTGGCAGGCCGTGCTGTGGCGCGCCGTCAACGATCGCCTGGGCGG
>CAYGTG010000866.1:0-4076 GCA_964352485.1 uncultured Nannocystaceae bacterium
CCTGCCCAGGGTAACCGGGCTGTCCAGGGGATTGCGCTCCCATCGGTGCTGGGGCCGGTGCCATCGGTGCTGGCGCCGGGGCTGCCATCGGTGCTGGTGCCGGTGCCATCGGTGCTGGCGCCGGGGCCGGGCCTCCGGGCATTCCCGGACGCGGGGGACCTGGCGGCGGACCGCCAGGCCGGACCTGCTGTGAAGCGCCAGGGATCGGCGGTGCTGCAGGCGGCGCGAAAGGCTGCCCAGGTGCCGGTGCTGGTGCACTAGCGGGAGGCGGCGCTGCGCCTGCCCCAGCGAACATCGTCTTGCTCTGCCCGACAGCGCCGGGAAAGTCGATGTGCTGAACCGTGATGACCGACTGTCCCAAACGGACAGCCTGACCGATCCCGAGTTCGACCGGAGCCTGGATCCGCTCTCCCGTGGGGAGGAACGAGCCGTTGGTCGAACCGAGGTCTTGAAAAACGAGGCGTCCGCCTTGGAACCGCATCTCAGCGTGTCGCCCAGAGACCTGAGGGTCCTGGAGGGCGATGTCGCCGACGTCGCGTCCCATGACGATCGTTTCCTTGTCGAATGATTTGGTTTCGGGGGGTCTTCCCGCGTACTGAACGTACAGGGTATACAGCGCCATCGAGGCTCCTTCAGGTTGGCACCCGGAGTGTCACAACGTGCGGCGCTTCGCGCAACCGACCGTTGCAACAATCCTGGGCGGGGAACGTTTGACCATCCCCGCGCCCTGACGTAGGCAGCACTCGCGAGCCCGTCCGTGACCGACCCTGCTTCCTTCTCTTCGCCCGCTGACCGCGTCTGTGCCCACGCGGACGACGCCTGGCAGCCCTGGGGCCCCCAGCAGGCGCGGGATGTCCGATCGCGCATCGCAGCTGGGGAGATGTGGGATTTGATCGTCGTCGGCGCGGGGATCAGCGGGGCTGGCGTGGCTCGAGACGCGGCTCGGCGGGGCCTGAGCGTGCTCGTGATCGACGCAGCCGACGTCGCCCACGGGACCAGCTCCCGCTCCAGCCGCCTGATTCACGGCGGGGTTCGGTACCTCGAGCAGGGGCAGATCGGCCTGGTCTACGAGGCGCTCCGCGAGCGCGCTCGCCTCTACGAGGCGGCGGAGCACCTCGTGGAACCCGCACGTTTTCTCTTTCCAGCCTACCGAGGAGATCGCCTCGGGCCGTGGATGCTGCGGATGGGGCTGACCCTGTACGACGCGCTCAACCTCTTCCGCGGCGAAGGACATGACTCCGCCGACGCCCAGCGTTGCCTCGAGCTCGAGCCGCTGCTGGCGCCCGAGGGGTTGCGCGGCGCAGTGCTCTACGAGGATGCGGTCACCGATGACGCGCGTCTGACCCTGACCGTGCTCCAAGACGCGCGGCGCCACGGGGCCGACGTGCTCACCTACACCGCTGCGGAACGCCTCGAGAGGGTCCCCACGGGGATCGACGTTCACCTTGCCGGCGGCTCGGTCGCGCGAGCGCGCGAGGTCGTCGTCGCAACGGGTCCCTGGACCGGCCGAACACTGCTGGGCGATCCCGGGACCGATGTGGTGCTCAAGTCGAAGGGCGTGCACCTCGTTCTGAGCGCGCAGGATGTTCCCGTCCAACGCCCGGTGGTCGTCCAGGCCCCCGGGGACGCCCGACGCATTCTCTTCGTGGTGCCCTGGGGATCGCGGACCTACGTGGGCACCACCGACACCCCCTATGAAGGAGACCCCGCCAGCTGCGGCGTCCTTGAGCGTGAAGAGATCGAGTTGCTCGACACGGTCCGCCGCGTCATGCCCCACGCTGGCCTGGTCCCACAGAACATCATCAGCACCTGGGCTGGTGTCCGGCCTCTCGTGCGCCCCGAAGGCGCGGTCGGGGAGTCGGTCGAGCTCTCTCGTAAGCACCGGATCGTCGAGGGAGACAGCGGAGCGCTGGGTCTGGTCGGCGGCAAGCTCACCACGTTTCGCTCGATGGCGGAGGAGGTGGTTGATCTTGTGGTTGACCGGCTCTGCCACCCATGGCCCGAAGACCGGCCCAGGCCCAGCTCATGTTCGACCACCGACTCGGTGCTCGTGCCCTACACGCCGTTGACGGACGAGGAGCGCGCGGATCCCCTGATCGCCGATCTCTGGGGCCGGTATGGGCCAGGCGCCCGACAGCTGGCCGCGCAGGCCCGCGGTGTCGCGAGCCTCGAGCCCCGCATCGTCACGGATCTCCCCTATCGGCATGTCGAGCTGCGCCACGCTGTTCACCACGAGGGTGCGCAGCACGTTTCAGACGTCCTCAGACGGCGAATTCCCCTCGCACTCACCGCCCTCGACCTGGGTGGCAGCGTCGCCCGTGACGTCGCCACAATGCTGGTCGAGGCGCGCGGCGGTGGAGGCCTGGAGATCGAGGATGAGCTGGAGCGTTATCGTGACGAGGTGGTCCGGGAGACCCGAAGGGTGCCCCGAATCGGCGCCGCACCCTCGTCCCGCGCGCGCTAACCTGGTCCGGCAATGCAGGCGCTCGATCGATTGCTCGCGCTGGTGTGCCGTGAACTCGGCGCGACTCGGGCATGGGTCGAGTACGCAACCGCCCCCCCATCCGATGCCCTGTCCTGCAGCATCCGGGACGGTTGGCGACTGTGCGTCGCCGTCGAAGACCCGAGCGCAGACACCCGCGACCAGCTCGCGGAACTCGTGTCGTCATTCGATCGGGTGCTGCGTGAAGCCACCGGAGAGGCGCCGATTCCGCAAGTCTCCGCCGACGCCGGCGCCCCGCTCCGAGCGATGCTCGATGTACTCGTCGAGCGGGTTGGAGCCTCTTGTGCTTGGGTCGTCGACGACCGTTCCCCGATGGTCTGGGGCACATCCAAAGACGGTTCGTGGCTCGGGGACGCCGACCGAGCGCGAACGATCGGCGAAGCGTTGGGCGATCACTCCCCCGCGCAGGTCCTCGGTTGGCTCGATGGACAGCAGCTCCCGCCCACGCCAGGGGTCCTGCTCCCTCACCTAGCCACAATCGCCGACGCCATCGAGCAGATCGAGTCCGACCGACTCCTGATGGTTTGGGCCGCCGTAGCCCAGGCATCGAACCAGACCGGGGCATGGTCTTGGGACCGAGATCCGCTCAGCGTGATTGTGCGGCCCTTCGCCGCCATCTACCGCCTCGTCGTGCTGTTCGACGAAGCGTTCTCCCCGCTCCACGCCGAGACGACGATCACCCGTGCACTCCCGGTCATCGAGCGCCTCGTGGCCGAGCACCCGCCGGTCGACCCCACGTCCAAAGGCGCCCGCATTCACGCCTTCATCCGCCCCAGCCGGTCATCGACTTAAAACAGTTCGCCGACCCAGACGAAGGCCCGGGTGAACCAGCTGTCGTGAAAGTTGGCGCCGACGAGCATGCCTCCACCGAAGAGACCTCCGAGGATGGCCCCCGGGAGCGCGACCCAACCGAGCATCCAGGAGAGTCGGCCGCGGCCGCCCGTCTTCTCCTCCGCCGGTTCGTCTTTTTTCTGGAGTTCGCCCTTGGTCGGGGATGGTTTGTCGCTGCTCATTGCGGGCTCTCCTCCGAGGGGGGCTCCGGTGGCGCCTCGGGGGCAGCCGTCATCGCGCCGGCGGGGGCAAAAGGCTTGTCTTTCCGCGCCAGGACACGGGCTCGGTTCTTGGGATCGATCCACGGAGCGTGGTCGGGAGCCACGGGTGCGTAGCTCATCCAACTCCCGGATTGATAGCCCGGCGCGGAGGGGTCGGTGATGTCCAGGGCACCAAACAGGTGGCCCAGCTCGTGCAGCAGGCCGCGAACGTGCGCGCTGCGGCGCTGCCGGGTCGCGTACACAACCGCCGCGGAACCGTTGTAAGGACCGTCCTGCGGGGGCGTGAAGGCTTTACCGGATGTTCGGTCGTCGAGCGGGCGACGGGTGAAGCCGACGATGAGTTGCGCGGCCTCCGGCGGCCGAGCCTCGACGTCATCGAGGAGTTCGGCCGACGACATGCCTGCGGTTGGAACCCCCCAGCGTCCGACCGAGGCCAGTTCGAGCGTGACGCCGAACTGTTTTTCGTAGATGGAAGACGCCTCGCTGAGCGTGCGCTGGACGTAGTCGATCCAGTCCGGATG
>CAYGTG010000867.1:0-4071 GCA_964352485.1 uncultured Nannocystaceae bacterium
ATTGTCGACCAAGGACCAGTAGAAGTACCCGCGGAGGTCGAGCCCCTCGGGTGGGCGCCGCTGAGCTTGGCGGTTCGAGGCCGGGTGGCGAACTTCCTGTCTTGGAACGAGCAGTATGAGGAAGCCGCGGCGCTCGAAGAATCCATCTACTACGAGGCTGCGCGCCTGTGGGAGTGGAACGCGGCTTCTCGTGCGGCGACCCAGCACCTCTCAGCGCGAGGATGACTCAGAACGAAAAGGCTCTGTTCTGGAACGAGCTGGCCCGGGTCGCCATCGCGCACACACACGATGCGGACGGGCTCTGGGAGTCGTGGAGAACGAGCGCACTCGCGACTCTCCACCTTTCGATGGGAGACCTCGAGCAGGCGCGCGACCAGTTCGGCGCGTCGCTACGGATTCGGGAGCGGTTGTTCGGGCCCGAGCACCCGCGCATCGCCGCGAGCCTAAGCAATCTTGCGGTGGTGCAGAGCGATCTCAGCGCGTACTCCGAGGCCGAGGCCCTGTACGAGCGTGCTCTCGCGATTCGACTCGCGGAGTACGGAGCAGACCATTGGAACGTTGCTCGAATTGTCGACGCGGAAGGCGTCGTTCGGCAGGGCCCTGACCGGGATACGTGATGGCGAGGCGGCCACCGGCGCCGTAGATTCTGCCCTGTACCCGCACGAGCCCAGAAAACTCGCCGCAGGGCGAACGGGATGTCGCCTCGGACCGCACTACAAAGCGCGGGCATGCGGTCAGCGAACGTCGACGGCGGCTTGCACACCAACGACATTGAGCTCATCGATGGCCGTAACCGCTCCGTCTGCTGCCAGGTCGACCAAGCGCAGCCGTTGCGGGCTGTCTACACCCGGGCCGTCTTCGAGATAGGCCACCACAGAGTCGTCGATGGAGAACGCCACGCGCCAGGAGATCACATCGTGGCCCTCCGGAAGAGGGGCGCTGATCCGTCTTGCAGGTTGGCCTGACGAATCGAGGAACGCGAGTTGCCTCCTCGACATGTCGTACGTCGGATACAACAACGCGGTTCCGTCGTGGCTGAAGTGCAGTTCTTGTTCGACCCGACCGGCCGGTCCCTCGACCTCTTGCAACGGCCCTGGAGAGTCGCCCGAGACGTCGACGCGGAAAAGGCGGGGTAGCTCGTGATCGATCGGCGCAACCAGGTAGAGCCATCGAGAGTCCGGACTGAAGGCCCACAGGTTCAGCCACTCCCCGTGGACGAGCCCCTCGCTGACGAGCATGGGGTCTCCGGGTGTCGAACCACTGCCACTAACGAGGTACAGATCTTCGGTGCCCGGGTCCTCGTGTGTGGCCTTGTAGACAAGCCATCGAGAGTTGGGCGACCAGCTCGCGGAGTACTGTTGCGCGGCGGCGTTCGAGATCGTGCTGACGCGGACAGGGGCCAGTGGCACCCCGCTGGAGAGGTCCACCCACATGAGTTCCCCTCCGTCGACGCTGTCGCGGGCTCCGACCCAGTACGTGAGCGCATGACCATCGGGTGCAGGCCGTTCGGCGCGCACCGAGACCGGTTCCGCACTGGGGACGTCCATCCGGATCGGCCCGGGCGGGCGGTCGCCTGAAACGTCGACGAACCACAGCGAAGCGAGTTTGGTCGAAGGCCGGGGCTGACCCCAGGCCCCATAGTGCAGGGCGGATCGTGTGGGCAAGAAAAGGGCTTGCGTCGGGCCGAAGCCATCCTCGCCACCATCGCCGATAGCCATCGCTGGCGTCCGATCGGACGGGTCGGTGGACGCAACGTACGCGATCGCTTCGTCGCCGGAGGATCTGAGGGTGTAGGTGACGAGCGCTCCATCGGGACTGATCGAAAACGAGCTGCGTTCCTGCCCTGGGATCGGCTCGACGAGGAGTTTCGATGATTCGAGTTGTCCGTCCGCGAACCTCGCGGCGAACAGCCCCATATCCTCTCCTTCGAGTGTGAGCGGCGCGAACCAGAACGCTTGGGTTTCCGCCGACCACCGTGCTGAGACCATGCTCATAGAGGGCATTCGGACCTCCTTCGGAATCGGGCCTGTGACCAGCGACTGAAGCGGCCCAGGAGGACTCGTGCTCAAATCGATGACGCCACAGTGCGTCTCCAAGGTGGTGGCGTTGGTCTCCCAGCACAGATGCAGAATATGACCGCCATTGACGACACTCCCCGACGAGAGCGTGCTCCCCTGAGGCAAGTCCGGGAGCAGTTCGATGAGAGCCCCCACCTCACCGTTGGAGAACTCGAGCAGTCTCGCATCGCGAGTCTCGTCGTCGAGTTCCACCCAGAGCACGAATCGAGCTCGCCCCGTCGCCCCAGCGTCGCCCGTACCGCTCGAGGGCTCTCCGTCCGCGGTCGCACCTGCTGTGCCGGTCCCGTCGGACGATTCGAGCGCACTCGTGCTTGTGGTGGCTCGACCTGACGCCGACGACACGTCGGCCGGCGTGGCTCGATCTTGGCACCCGGCGATTGAGAACAGCCCGGCCCCGAAGGCAGCGGACAAGGCGTTCATGTGGCGGGTGACGTCCATCGAGGTGCTTCCGGCAGCTGGAGCGCCGAGCTCGATCATTGCATGGCCCAGCTTCGTCGTGGAGCCTGGGTCTCAGCAGGACGCACACTCGTCCAGGACACACCTGCTGAGCACGGCATAGTCGCACGCGTCGATCCGCGCGCAAACGTCGGCGACGGCGCCACGTCCGGTCTGCACGCCGAGGGCCACCCGAGGTTACAGCCTCGTGCACCCTCGGTAGCACCCGCACAATCATCACCTCGGCCCAGGTTGCCTCGGTGCTCGCGGTCGCCAACAACACCAACGCTGACATCATGTTCATAGGTGACGCCGCGGGTAAGATCGCCCAGGCGGATCCCCTCACCGACATCGTCGAGAACAGCGTCTGGGCCTGGATGGGCGCACAATCGCGACCCGTCGCCCTGACTCCCGATGGTGAGGACAACACCCAGGTATGGGCATTGCACGCCAACGGCTACTTGCTCAACTGGGGTGATGGCCCCGTCATGACGGCGTGGTTCAGTCCTCCACCGCCCGCGGCCGACCGTACCTACTGCGACCTCGACCACACCCGAGACGGCGTGTTCTACGTGAGCACCGTCGACGCAGGCCAAGCCAAGATCTGGCGCCGCGACGACTTCAGCGGATGGTATTCCACCACCGTCGACGACGATCGGTGTGTACGTGTCGCCCACGATCTGTGGCACGACGAACTCTACGTGCTGCGCGAGGGCGCGATCCTCAAGCGTCGCGACAAGAGCTCGCTGGCCTTGATGTCCTCGATCGTGCTCGACGCCGACGGGAGGGCGATGGGCGCGGCGATGCTGAACTCCGTCGAAGTCGGCACGCAGGCGACAAGGCTCGCCAACGAACGCATCGCAGGCGACCTCCCAGCGCGGGCCGAGGGCCAAGATCCCTTCAATGCGCACGTCACGTGATCTGTCGGTATCGTCGGGGTGTAGCGGCGGCGGACTGACCCCGTCGCGAGACGTGGTCGGCTCCCAGTCTTCGACGCGGGGCTCCGCTGCGACGGCGGGCGCGCGCGCCAAGGGGGCCGAACGCGATCTCGAATCGGCGTGTGACGGGCCGGGCGCGGGCGACTCCGACGGTTCGGTCGGACCCGCCGCCCGCGACGTCGTACACGCTACGCAGCACGTCACGACGAGTTGCATCACCGCCGTCGGACATCGCCGCATTCGCACATTGCAGCAGCCAAGCCCACGCTGCGCAACCATCTGGGATCCGCCGGCCCTACCAACCGAGATTCACCGAGGTCAGGCCGGCGTCGCTGCGCAGACCGACCGATCGTGGCGCTCGCGGCCTTCGCCAGCTCCGAGTTGAGCAGGCCCACCAGACGGGGGCGCTCCCCGCCTCTCCGCCCGGTACGACCACTGAATCGAGATCGGGGAATCGTTGGTGGTTTGCGGGTGCCTTCGCTCTCGAGGAGCTTCCGGCCGGCTGAGTCGCTCGGCACCCACCGCTGCCCCCTGAGTCTTCGTCGACCAGCGCCTCGCTTCTCTCCGCGCTCGTCTCGGCGTGCCTCGATGGTGGACTCGGTGCGGCCGCCGTCCCCTGT
>CAYGTG010000868.1:0-4050 GCA_964352485.1 uncultured Nannocystaceae bacterium
GGCGTGGGTGGGCCGGAGGCGGAGCACTACCCCATGGAGGCGATCGCTCGAGCGTTTGACCGCGGGCGCGCCGCGGGCTTCGCCAGCGTGCCGCATGCGGGAGAGGGAGCCGGCCCGGGCTCGATATGGACCGCGGTGCAAAGGCTGGGCGCGGCGCGCGTGGGGCACGGCGTGCGATGCCTCGAGGATCCCGCGCTGGTCGAAACACTCCGCGAGCGCGGGATTCCGCTCGAGGTGTGCCCGAGCAGCAACGTCGCGTTGGGTCTGTTCCCCTCCATCGCGGCCCATCCTCTCCCGCAGCTCCTCGCGGCGGGCCTGCGGGTCACCCTGGGCAGCGACGACCCGCCCATGTTCGGGACGGATCTCATCACCGAGTACCAACGGTGTATCGATGCGTTCGGCTGGAGCGATGCCGTCGTGCGGGACATCGTCCGCACCGGCATCGAGGACAGCTTCGCGCCCGGGCCACTCAAAGCACAGATGATCCGAGACCTGGACGCTTTCGGCTGAGGCTCAGCGAACCTTGGTTTTCGCGCCCGCGAGCGCGAGCACATGCTTGAAGTGCTCCTTGCCCACGGGTTGCACGGAGAGCCGGGACTTCTGCGTCACGACCATGTCGGTCAGCTCCGGGTCGGCCTTGAGGTCCGCGAGCGAGACGACATTCGGCGTCTTCTCGACGAACTCCAGATCGACCATCTCCCAGCGAGGGTTGTCCTGCGGGGACTTGGGGTCGAAGTACTTGCTGCTGGAGTCCCAGGCCGTGTGGTCGGGGTAGCTCGTCTTGCAGATCTTCGCGACACCGACGACCCCAGGCGGCTTGGCATTCGAGTGGTAGAAGAGCACCAGGTCGCCGATGTTCATCGCCCGCATGAAGTTGCGGGCTTGGTAGTTGCGGATGCCGTCCCAGGGCTCGGACCCATCCCGCTCGAGGTCTTCGATCGAGTACGCGTCCGGCTCGGATTTCATCAACCAAAACTGCTTCTTGGCGGCCATGCGAGGCCCTGGACCTTAGCAGGCTGAGGAAAAACTCGACACGGTCGCGGTGTTGCGAACGCTTCAAGCACACTTCGCGATCCGCCGCGCCAGGTTCTTCCTCAGCCTGTGAGCGGTCCGCTCAGCTTGACGACAAGGCGCGAGTCAGCCGGGCGACCGAGCGCGGAAGTCCATGAGCCTCGATCCGGCCGTTGCTGTCGACGCGGACCTCGATCCGCTGCCGCCCCTGCCAGAGTTTTGGGGCCTGGTAGCGGCTGCTTCGATGATGGAGGCGCTGGTTTGCGGAGCCGATGAAGCGGCGATGCCGCTCGAGCTGATGACGATCGAAGCGACCGTCGATGAGCGTGTCGAGGTTGCGCCAAACCTCCCCGAAGTTGGGGAGCCCTTGGGCCTGCTCCAGGGTGTAGCCGGTGAACACGATGACTCCAAGGCCGCGCGCCTGCGCCTGCTCGGCAAACCATGCGACCCCTTCGGACTGCTGAAGGGGCTCGCCACCAAGCAGGGTCACGCCCTCGACGCCCGCCCGCTGCACGCGGTCCAACACCTGCATGAGTTCGCCGGGGGAGGTGGGCTCGACTTCGAGCGGATCGAAGAGGGCCGGGTTGCAACAACCCGGGCAGGCCAAGTCGCACCCCGCGACCCACAGGGCGCATCGTTCGAACGGACCTTCCGCGCTGGTCTGCGGGATCAGCTTGGCGACACGAAGCACCCGAGCATGCTGGCCCGAGGGGGCGCTCGACTCAAGCCCTGGCGTCGCGCCGCCGGACAACCCATCCGACGATCGCGGCCAAGCCGAGCAGCGCGGCGGCACCGCCCAAGTGCAGGGGGACGATGTGGAGCATGCCCGAAGCCGGGCAATGCCACGTCACGACGTTGAGCGCGACGAGAGAGAGGCCCGCTGCGACCCAGAAGACCGCTGAGACGCGGCGCCTTTGCACGAACGCGCCGCTCACCACCCCGATGCCGAGCATCGCCACGCCGGTGATCAATGTGACCGACAGACAGCCCCACGGAGCCATGGCGTGGGCGTGCGCGTGGGGGGCGGCAGGGGAGGCCGGGAACGGCCAACCGGTCGAAGCGACGACCGTCAGCGCCACCGCGGCCAGCGCGAGCGCGTAACGCATCCTTCGGCCGACGAAGACGATGCCCACACCCAGGGCGGGGAAGACGACG
The DNA here is from genome assembly GCA_964352485.1 of uncultured Nannocystaceae bacterium. Lineage (GTDB taxonomy): Bacteria > Myxococcota_A > Polyangia > Nannocystales > Nannocystaceae > CAJXVA01. The sequence continues at coordinate 2,167 of CAYGTG010000868.1, forward strand.
AGACACAAGACCCACAGCAGAATCTGAACCGCGAGTCGCTCTGGGGGGAGCTCCAGCAGGTCGGGCCGAACGCCGAAGACCACCAGCGGCGCGATCACCACGACCAGCGACAGCAGCAGCGCAGGCTGGAAATGCGCCCGCCGTTGCTGCTGTTCGTGCCCTAACTCGGCGCTGATCGCCTCTAGGGCGCTCGGGGTTCGGCGCGTGGTCATGGCTGCGACATGCAAACGCTCGCGCTGTGGCGAATGTTTCGTCCGCGGCACCAGCGGCGCTTGGGCAGCATCATGGCGCGGTGTGAGTGCGCATCCAGTCGAACACGACTTCGTGCCACTGCAGGCTGTTGTTCGGTTTGAGAACCCAGTGGTTTTCGTCCGGGAAAAACAGCAGCTTGGACTCCACACCGCGACGCTGCAGGGCCGTGAAGGTGCCGAGTCCCTGATCTTCAGGGACGCGGTAGTCGAGCGCGCCTTGGACGACCAACATCGGTGTCTTCCACTTGTCGACGAAAAGGGCCGGGTTGTGCTTCTCGTAGGCCTTGGGGCTCTCGTAGTAGGGGCCGCGGTGCTCCCACTCGGGGAACCACAGTTCCTCGGTCGCGTAGTACATGATGCGTGCGTCGAAGACCCCGTCGTGGTTGACCAGGCACTTGAACCGGTCCGGCCACTGGCTGGAGATCCAGTTGATCATGAACCCGCCGTAGCTTGCCCCGAGGGCACAGGCGTTGTCGGCTTGGAGCCAGGGGTAGGCCTTCGTCGCGTGGGCCAGGCCTTTTTTCAGGTCGGTCAGCGGCTTGCCGCCCCAGTCGTTGCCGATCGCGTCCGTGAAGGCTTGCCCGTAGCCGGTCGAGCCGTGGAAGTCGATCATGACGACCCCGTAGCCCGCCCCCGCGTAGGTCTGCGCGTTCCACCGGTAGTGGAACATGTTCCCGAACGAGCCCTGCGGTCCTCCGTGAATCAGGAACGCGATGGGGTAGGTCTTTTGGGGGTCGAAATCGACGGGTTTGACGACGTAGCCGTGCACCGTGTCGCCGGCGGCTCCCTGGAAGGAGAACTGCTCGGGCTCGCCCATCCGCGCCGCGGCAACCTTGGCGTCGTTGATATGGGTCAGGGCCTTCGGCTCTCCGCCGGCTTTGGGCACGGTGTACAGCTCGGTGGGGTGCTGCAGATCGTGTTTGGCGAGCAGAATGGAGTCGCCCATGGGCACGGGCCCGCCCAGCGACCCGTCGTGGACGAGCTCGGAGACCTCTGCATCAGGCTGCAGTGGAACCCGAAACAGCGACCGCTGACCGAAGTTCTGGGCGATGACGAGAAGCGAGGCTCCGTCGGCGTCGAACGTAAACGAACCGGCGGAGCGGTCCCAATGCTGCGTTATCGACTGAGGGGCGCCGTCGGGCCAGGCGATCGTGCGCAGCGTGAACTTGTCCGCCTCGTAGCCGGCCCGCTTCATGGAGGCGAATGCCAACGTCTTGCCGTCGGGGGAGAACACCGGGTGCGCGTCCCAGGCCGGGTTGTCGCCGGTGAGCAGCCGGGGCGTGCCGCCGCTGGCCGAGACCGCATAGAGGTCGAAGTTGGTCGACCAGGGCTCGCTCTTGCCGGCGAGTCGTACGGTGTACACGAGCGTCTTGCCGTCGGGGGCGTACACGAAGTCTTCCGCGCCGCCGAAGGGCTTGGTGGGGACGTCGCCCTGCACGCCTTGGGTCACGTCGACCGGTGCTCCGCCGGCGAGCGGCTGCACGAACAAGTGCGAGCGCCGGCCGTCCTTGTAGGTGTCCCAGTGGCGAACGAACAGCTGGTCGTAGACCCGGCCGGTCCGAGGATCCGCCGCGTCATCCTCGAGCCGCTTGGCGGTGCAGGCGAGGTCGGGGCAGTCGACGAACACATCGGC
>CAYGTG010000869.1:0-4047 GCA_964352485.1 uncultured Nannocystaceae bacterium
GCGCCACCCTCACCCCGGGGAGCACCGTGGACGTCTCGTTCACGGCCGAAGAGCGCTGGTTCGAAGACTCCAACGTCGTCGGCCGAATCGCGGGCAAGGAAGCTCCCGAGCAGGTGGTGCTGGTCACCGCCAACTGGGACGCGGGGGGTCTCGGCGAGCCCGATCCCCTGGGCGGAGCCGCGCAGGCAGGCTCGGGCCTGGCGGTATTGCTGGCGGTGGTGGAGCGCATGAGCCTGCTGAAGGCTTCGGGCCGGGTGCCCTCCCGCTCGGTGGTGTTCATCGCGGCTGCGGGCGGCAGCCTAGGTAACCTGGGCCTCGAACAGCTCGCGCGCGAATCCGTGGCCGAGCCGGAGAACATCGTCGCGATCATTCACCTCTCGGAGCTCGACTGGACTGCGCCCGGACTCACCGTCATCGGCGGCCGTCGCTCGACCGTCGGCGAACGCGTGCAGGCCCTCACCCCCTCGGCCACCCTGCTCGACCACGAGCCCGGCTCTGGCCACCTATCCTGCGACCTGCCCCGCGTCCCCCGCGTCACCCTCACCCGACGCGGCGGCACCCAACCCGACACGCTCGACCCCTCCGTTCCGCTGACCGCGCTCGCCAACACCGCGAGGGTTACCTTCGATCTGGTCTGGGACCTCGCCGACTCCCTGGACCGACCCGAGGTGATCGTGCCGAGGGTCGAGCCGATCGTGGAGGCCGAGGAGGCCGAGGAGGCCGAAGAGGCCGAAGAGGCCGAAGCGGAAGAGGCCGAAGAGTAGTCGTAGGACGGACGAGCGGATTCAGACCTGCTGGGGAACGATGCGCCACCGCACCCGGCAGCGGCGCAGATGCCTGGAGGCGCCGAGCCCAGGATGGAGTCCGCCGCATCGTAGACCTCGGTCGAGCGATCCGCGTTGTGCCGTCGCGGGCTGGTTCACGGGAACGCGATCCCTCCACGACCGAAAGAGGGCCCCCATACGGTATCGTTGGAGCACTCATGAGCGCTCCGCAGATCCAGATCGTGCTCGATGGAGATCTTCGGATCGACCGGGTTGGACGCGTGGTCAGAGTGTGGCATCGAAGGTCGGCCCACAATGTCAGTGAGTTGGAGCAAGTACTCGCTCTCATCGAGGAAGAGCTTGTCGCCGCGGATACCGACCGCCTGCTGTTCGACTCGCGCGAATCGGCCTACACCGCGGGCGCCGTCCAAACCAAGATGTGGACGTGGCTGCAAGAGTCCGAGCACCTCAGTCGTGTGGCCACGCTGGTGAACTCGCCGATGTTGGCAACCAGCGTGAACATGAGCGGGCTTTCCAAGCACATCCGCATCAGGGGGTTTCACTCCGAGGCTGAAGCGATGAGCTGGCTTCAGCTCTAGGGGCCGGTCGCATGGCCCACCAGCAGGATGACGCGCCTCGTCTCCGAGCGGTACCAAGCCCAAGGCGCGAACCTCTCGTCAAAGATCGACGATCGGTCCACGACTCCCCTCGTCCCCGAGACTCCCGAGCATGAATACCTTGCGCATGACCTTGACCGCTTCGTTCCTCGCCCTGCTGCTCGCCCCGGGGTGTGGCCGCGAGGATCAGTGCATCTCCGACTGCGACGGGGTCGCAAACACCCAGGGCGGCAGCACCTCAGACGATTCCGATGCGAGCGAGGGCTCGGACACCGAGCCCAGCGCTGCGTGCCTGGACATCGAGGGCGAAGCAGACGCGTTCGTCGAGGCCAACCGAGCCTGCACGACGCATGCGGACTGCCAGCTCATCCATGCGATCTGCTACGGGGGTTCCCAGGCCTGCGGAACCGTCGGCGTTGCGGCGGCGGCGGATCTGTCGGCGTGGGAGACGATCAGTGAGGAGCTCGGTTCGGCGTGCACGTGCGGCGCCGCAGAGTGTGGACCGACCGCCGTGTGCACCGACGAGGGGATCTGCGAGGCACAGTTCGGCACCGACGAGGCGGTGTGCGTCGGTGCCCAAGAGCAGGTCGAACAGTTCCTGGCCGACAACCGTGCCTGTGAGATGCCGGCCGACTGCCAGTACGCCGACAAGGGCTGCTACAATGGTCCTGGCACCGCCTGCGTGGGGGTGGGGCTGCGGGCCGACGCGAACCTCGAAGCCTGGGCCAGCTTCAGCGGCGAGCTGAGCGTCTGCGGCGAGGACTGCGGAGGCCCCGAGTGCGGCGCCTCGATCGACTGCGTCGACAACCTGTGCGTGGCGGTCTTTCCGTAGCCGCGATAGCCGAGCTCACCACGGAGGCGCCAAGCTACGGCGGGCTCGGTGTACGCCTCGACCCTATGGAGTGACCGGCAAGCGCCCGCTACCGAAGACCCGTCGCCAACCGAACCCGGTCCATCGTCTTCCCGGCCACGGCCTTCGCCCGCTTCGCGCCCGCGGCCAGCACCGCCTCGACCTGCGAGGGATCCGCCTGGAACCCCTCGTACTTCGCCCGCGCGTCGGCGAAGTGGCTGTCGATCTTCGCAGCCAGCAGCTGCTTCGCGTGCCCATACCCAAACGGCGCGCCGTCGCGAGCCCCAGCCCGATACCAACCCGCGAGCTGCTCGAGCTCCGCCCCGTGCACGAACATCTTCAGCAGCGCGAACACGTTGCAGGTGTCCGGGTCCAGCGGATCGCCCAACGCCTTTGAGTCCGTGACGACCCCCGCGACCTTCTTCTTGAGCTTCTTCCCGGTCATGAAGATCGGGATCGTGTTGTCGTAGCTCTTGCTCATCTTCTCGCCGTCGATGCCCGGAACCTTCGCCACCGGAGACAGGCGATACTCGGGGCGGCGGAGCACGGGCTGCGAGGGGCTGAACGCCTCGTTGAAGTGCGTCGCCATGTCCTGCGCCATCTCCACGTGCTGGACCTGGTCCTTGCCCACCGGAACCACCGACGCGTCGTAGACCAGGATGTCCGCCGCCATCAGCACCGGGTAGTAGAACAGCCCTACCGACGGACGGATGCCCTTGGCGACCTTGTCCTTGTACGAGTGGGCACGCTCCAGCAGGCCCATCCCCGTGACCGACGCCAGCATCCAGCTCAGCTCGACGTGCTCGACCACATCCGACTGCCGGAACAACGTGACCTTGTCCGGGTCGAGCCCCAGCGACAGGTAGCTGGCGGCCACGTCGAACACCGAGGTGCGAAGCTTCTCCGCATCCCGCACCGTCGTGAGCGCGTGATAGTCGGCGATGAACACAAAGCAGTTGCCCGCGTACTCCTCTTGGAGTTTCACGAACTGCGCGATGGCGCCGAAGTAGTTGCCCAGGTGGAGCTCGCCACTGGGCTGGATGCCCGACACGAGACGGGGCGGAAGGTCCGTCATGAGGCTGAAGATGTCAGAAGCGCAGTTGCAGCGCCAGCCCGCCGCCCGTGCGGGAGGCCGAGGGCCGCAGGCTCACCTGCGGGTGCTCTGCGTGCCACGTCTTGTGGTCCCGCCGGGTGCGAGCACCCCGGGCAAACAGGAACCCCGTCGCCAGGGCCATCGGGACCGCGAATCCGAACGAAAGCCCGGCCGCGATCCGGTTCCCCCGGCCTTGGTTGTCCGTCCCGCAGGCCAGATCGGATGCACCGTTGGCGCAGTCTTTTTGCTGCTGCTCGATCTGCGTCAGCTCCCACACCCCGCGGCCAATGACCGCAGCCGTGATCGCCGCGGCCACCGACCCCAGCACGAACTCGAACGTCCCGTTCTCCGTGCCGCCCTGAGATTCGTCGCGTGCCCGTCGGGCCTCGCGGCGCTCTTTCCCCTTGAGGGCCTTCGGCTCGATGCGCGTCGGCTTCGCGGCGAGAGCCGGGGACGTCGATGTCACAGCGATTGCAAGGGCAACCGCGCACGCTGCGGGTGTCCGCACCGCCGCAGAGTACCGCGGACTGCAACGCCGGGTCCGCACAACGTTGCAGTCCGCAACGAACCCACATCGGTCCCCGGCTCCCAGCCCACCGACCCGGCTTGGCACCACGCGTGCACAACTGTTGAGCATGGTCGCCGTATTCGTCTGGAGTCTGCTGTGCGCTGCGCCGACGGCACCTGCACGGCGGACTGCACCCCCGGTGGCGTGGGCTGCGC
>CAYGTG010000870.1:0-4046 GCA_964352485.1 uncultured Nannocystaceae bacterium
CGTAAGGGCGAGGAGGGCGAGGGCGGGGGGAATCAGTCGTTGCATCGGGGGTCCTTGGGGTTAGGCGATCCAGGCGGTCAGGGGCTCGACGCGAAAGTCCTCGTAGGGCAGCCCTTGGGCGTGCGCCAAGGTGGCGCCGATGTGCTCGGGTCTGATGACCTCGCCGGCATCGTCGGGAAGGCCGGTCTCGAGGTTGACGGCCGCGAGCCCCAGCGAGTCGGGGGTCGTGGCGCCGAACACCCCGCTGCGCAGGCCGCCGCCGAACACGAGCACCGAGTTGGCAAACCAGTGATCTCGTCCGCCGCGCCCGTTGATTCGGGGCGTTCGGGCAAACTCGCTGTGGGCGATGACCGTTGTGTTGCTGAGCATCGGATCGGTCTGCCGCAGGTCGTTGAGCAGGGCGGCGATCGATCGGAACCCGGTGCGTTGACGCGGCCCCTGGCTGGTTGCCCACGTCGTGTCGTGGGTGTCCATGCCGCCCTGCAGCCGGGCGCTGATCGAGGTTGTCAGGCCCAGATCCAACAGCCGCCAGATCGTCGCCGCGACCACCCCCGCCTCGTTCCCGTTCTCGGGGTTGTTGATGATGTAGCGCTGCTGCAGGGCCTCGTCAGCGACGAAATCGAACGCCGCACCCAGCTCGAGCCCCAGAAGCTCTTGGACACGTGCGCGAGCGATGTCGAGTTTGGGCCCGGGGGCGTCAGAATAGCCGGCACCGACGCAGCTCGACGACGCTGCCCTCGCCTGTTGAAGCAGGGCGGTCGTTTGCGGGCTGAAGGGGGTGCTGGTCGGCTCCACCAGATTGGTGGCGTCGGTGGAGGCTCCCATTCCGATGCCCGTCACCTCCGGAGCGAAGCTGTGGTTGAACGAGGGCATCCCAATCGACACGTTGGGGAGCAAGAAATTCTCGTGGTCGGCCCCCGCGGCCATGCGGGTTCCCAAGGAGTCGCCTTTAGGCACCACGCCCGTCGGTGGAATCCAGGTGTTGACGTAGGCGCGGCCGGTCGGATGCGCGACGGTGTTCATGTTGACGCCGCGAAAGATCGTCATCACGTCGCGGTGCTCGAACAGGTCCACCATCGCGGGCCCGATCAGGTGCTCTTGACCTCCAAAGTCCCACGCGGAGGGGTCGCGATAGCCTGCGGCGAGGTCGTCGGTGCCCAGGTCGATCCCGGCCGGGTTGGACAGCGGGTCCCGAGGATCCAGCGAGAGCAACACATCCCAGCCTCCGTTGAAGTACAGCGACACGAAGCGGTGCCCGTCTCCCGGCAGGGCGTGGGCAGGAGGGCTGTAGGGGCCCAGGCCCAGCGCCGCAGCGGCGGCAGGCAAACCCATCATGAAAGCGCGACGGCTGGTTGCGTAGTTCGACATGGCGTTGGGTCCTCTCAGTAGGTGATGAAGTCGACGTGGGTTGCGAGGCCGACACAGACGGCGGCCCATCGTTCCTGCAGGGCTTCGCGCGGGTCGAGATCGGGTCCCAACGGGGCCAGGACCAGCTGGGCCCAGACGTCGACCCGGGGGTCGTCGAGCGGGACCTCGTCGGCAAGAAAGCGCAGCACCAGGTACTGGACGTTCGCCCGCACGGCCGCCTCGTCGAGACTCTCGAGCGTGACGTGTCGAAGAATGACCTCGGCCTGTTCGTCGGCGTCGATCGCGACCGCCGCCCGACACGTCGCAATGGCGGCATCGTTCGCAAACTTCTCGAACGTGACCGAAAGATTGCGATCATGCTCGGTGATCTCGGAGAAGTTGGCCTTGCCCATGGCGGCGGAGTACGCGTCGAATCCTTCCCACCGCTGCGTCGTCGCGAGCTCGAGTGAACGAACGTACTGGTCTGCGGTCATCCGGCGAATTGCTCGCCCGAGCGGGAGTTCAGCCGGACCTTCGCCCTCGGGGTCGGGCGATCCACTGTCCCCGCCATCGTCGTCCCCACCGTCCCCGCTTTCGCCATCGGTCGTCTCGGCGTCATCGGTTCCTGCGCTGGTGAGCGCGTCCTGGCCGTCTGTCTCGGGGGTGGAATCCGATCCCAAGCCCGAGTAACAGCCGGTCCACACGGTGGCGCTCAACGCCATGATCATCGGTCGTTTCATTGTCATTCTCCCTCCGGAAGGCCGGCGTCGAGCCAGCCCAGCACGAGCAGTGTGTCTTCGACTCCCCAGTCGCTGAAGCCAGCGGGGGGCATGTCCCCGGTCTCGGTGACGCGGTTTCGAATGGCTTGCGAAAGCTCAACCCAGGCGCCGTATGTGCTCAGATCGGGTCGGTCTTGCGAGGACGGCGTGGGCCCATGACAGGCCTCGTTCGAGCAGTGGGTCTCGAACATCGGCGCGATGTCGGCCTCCCACGTGGCTTCGCTCAGGCGCTCCACCGAGAACTCGATGCGACGGGAGGCTCCGTCGTGAAAAACCTCCAGGGTGTGCCAGCCTTCATCGAGCCATTCGTGGGCGTAGGACCATCCGTGCTCGGTCGCGTCGAGCTCGATCGGGGCATCGTCCAGGCGGGCCTGGAGCGCGTCCGCATCCGCGCTGATGTGAAGCTCCAGCCCCGGGACTCGGCGGTGGGCGGCCGGGCGGACGCCCACGACTTCGATCGGCTGGGCAGGTCCGCGGAAGCAGGCCGCGCCCTGGGCCTGAACAACAACTCCGCCGGCCCCCGCTCCATGCAACGTCTGAGCTCCCAACGGAGCGTCCTCCAGGAGCAGCTCGCGAAAACCCTCGCCGGAGCGCATCGCGTAGACGTGGTCGCCGGCGGCCACGTACAGGGTGTCGTCTCCGGCGGCCAGTCCCGAGACCGGGCCGGCCTCGAACGAAAACGCCGCGGGGACTTCGTCCGCAGGCCCAACCCGCAGCTCTCCATCGACGATGGTGGCCACGCCAAATGCGTCGTGCCCGACCACTGCGGTGGCCGGTTCAAACGCCGGGAGCGACTCGACGAAGTTTGAACGAATCGACCAGACGCTGCCTTCGTGTAGCAGGTAGCCCGCACCGGATCGGTCGGCGCACGCGCCGGCCTGCATGCCCATGCTCGCGGAATGGCCGACGACTCCCGCGGGAGCGTTCCAGCGCCACCACTGGCCCAGGTCTCGGGTATGGATGTCGTCGGTCAGCACGCGGCCGTCTCCGTCGACCGAGAGGTCGCCACACAGGTCCACGATGTCCGCCGGGTCACTGGACCACGCGAGCAGATCGACACGCGGGCCGGCCACTGTGAACAATCCTTGGGCGGTTGCGAACGCACCGCGCACGCCGTCGAGTGCAGACGCCGCGAGCAGGGGACCGGCGGTCTCGAAGCCAAAGTCCGACGTCCCGAGGATGGACACGACGCGCACCACCGAAGCCTCGCCTTCGTCGCGCGCCAGCCAGGTCTCTGCGTTGGGCCCGACGGCGGCGACGCGCTCGCCGTCGCGAAGCGGGGTGCAGGGTCCTTCCACTGCGATGCCGCCCAGCTCGAGCGGCACGAGCGTCACCGCTGCCTCATCACTGCCGGTGCTCCCCTCAGACCCGGAGGTGCTGCTCCCGGTCCCCTCGGGGGCTGCGCTGCTGTCGTCGAACCCCGCGTTGCCGAAATCGACGGCGGCGGGCCCCTGCGCTCCGCACCCGATCAATCCCAGCCCCAACGCTGCCGCTGCTCCCCATCGCCTCATTGCGATCTGGGGTTCTCGCGACGCCTGGTTTTGTCTCAGAAAAAGATCGAAAAACCGTCGAGTCCGCCCGAAAGCCGCCCGGAGGACCGAACCCGGCGATCCACGACCACCATGCGAACCACTCCGGCGACCCACAGCGCCGCGCCGGTGGCGACCAATGCGATCCCGGCCGGCTGAAGGCGGGCAGCCCGCAGCTGCGCGTCGGCGTGCTGGGTCTGCAGCTGGGCCGTCCGCGTTTCACGGGCTGCCGATCTGCCGAGCCCCAGCAGCGTTCCCCCGGCTGCAGTCACCGCCACCCCACTGCCGAGCAGCGTCCAGCCCCACGGGTCTCGCTGCCAGGGCTTCGCCGCCGGGCCCGGCGCGGGCTCGGGTCTCGGAATGACCTCGGGCTCGGGCCTCGGCATGACCT
>CAYGTG010000871.1:0-4038 GCA_964352485.1 uncultured Nannocystaceae bacterium
GCCCCAGGCTCCCCGCGAGAAGCTTCCGCCGGCTTCCACCGCCACCCAATCCCGAACGCCGTAGCTCAGCGATGGGCCACCGATCGACGGGATCTGGATGCCGGTAGCGGCCGCTCCAATCGCGACATCTCCCTCCGAGACCCGGCCGGGAGATCCGCCATGCGGACCCTGCAACGGCGGCGCGTACGTCGAGTAGCACCCAGGCGTCACCACGAGTGTGAGCGCGACAACGAAGGCTGCGCGTACCTGGTCTGCCCTGCGCGTCGATGCCATTGCGAGCACCAGTGTACTCGCGCTCGCGGGTGACCCCACGCGGTGATCGTGCCAACCTTCTGGGGTGCGACACCGCGACGGGCTCGGAGAGCAGCCCGCACAGCACCGAGAACACGCGCATGCTGCTCGGCGGAAAGGCCGGCGGTCTGCACTCGGGCGGTGAAGCCTGGCGCGGCGTCGTCGCGACACCCGGGAGTCAGCGGGACGGATCCGGAGCCGAGTTGTCCTCGAGCCAGCTGCGGATGGTGTCCACTTCGAACCGGTGAGCCTCCGCGCGGACGGAGAATCGCTCGAGCGCGCTTTGGGCGAGCGCGATCTCTTGGGCCGCTGCGGCTCCACGAATCTCCGTGGACGACAGCGCATAGCCAAAGTCGGCCCACGCGCGATCGAATGGGCGCGGCTGCGTCTCACGCACCGCCGAAAAACGATCTCGGGCGGCCGGGTAGTTTTCGTCGTCGACGTCCAGCCAGCCCATCGTCATGGTCGCCTGACCGGTGGTGATCAGCTTGGGATAGTTCTCTCGGTGCCAGGATTCGAGCGGCGTCAGCAACGTCCGGGCTTTGGCGACTTGTCCGTTCCGCCGCAGCGCGATCGCCATCGGCACCACCACTTCGATCGCGCCACCGATGGCCTCCGGCGCATCGAGCCCAGAGACGGTCCGGGCGCGGACCAGCACTCCGACCGCCTCCGTAAACCGGCCTTCTCGCAGCAGCACACCTCCCCAAGCACTCAGCGTTTCGCCTGCCCCGGGGTCCAGCTCTGCGGTCCCGATCGCTGCGAGATGAGGTGCAAGGCGAGCCGCGGCCGCCTCAAAGTCGCCATCCTCCGCTGCTCCCCGAGCTGAAACACAGTCGACGGTTCGCCGCGCTGCAAGTGGGGTCTTCGCCTCACCCACCAGCTCCGACGCCCGTTCGATCGAAGCAGCTGCGTCGTCAAACAGCCCGAGGTCGAGTTCGTGCTCCGCGACGTCGGAGTGCATCCGCGCCAGATCGGCGCTGGAGTTGAGGCCGTTGAAACGACTCCACTGCAGCAGCACCCGAAGGGCCTCGAGCGCTGACTCGCTGTCTCCATCCAGCACGGCCAACATCGCATCGAAGATGGCAAAATCCGGAAACCGATCGGGCTGGGACTCCAGGGCATCCTGGATGATCTCGAGCTGTTCTCGCGCGGCATCGAGCTGCCCGGCTTCGAGGTGTGAGATCATCGCGAGGAGCGCGATGTTCGGCTCCAGCGAGTCTCTCAGTGGCTCCTGCAAAAGCTTGGACTGCGCCCGACGAGCTTCGTTGAGGCTGCGCGCGACCGTCTCTGTGTCCCACGAGTCCTGCGAAAGCAAACCCCAGGAGGTCCACACCCGCGCCTCGAGAAAACGGTTGTCGCCGTGGCTCGCCAGCTCGGTGGCGGCTTCGAAGTTGGCCCGAGCTCGCTCCGGCTCGACATCCCAAACCGCCAGCCCACTCGCCGCCAGCCCTCGGATCCGCAGGTCCGCATGTCCCACCGCGCCCGCCAATTCTGCGACGGCGTCACCGGCCTCCGCGCCAACGGGGCGAGACCGACGGGCCAAGACCTCGGCTTGTGCAAGCTCGGGACGCAGCAGCAACCCGGCTCGGTGGGCCCAGAAGGAAAGAGACGGAGACCGCTCGCGCTCCGTCGCCACCGCGCCGCACATCGAGCTCGACTTCAAGCGCTGGATCTCATGCAAGAGGTCGAGGTCTCCGTCAGCCGCCCCTTCGACGATGAACCTCAACTGCGCATCAATGTCGGACAGGCACGAAATCGCGACCGCTCGAACCGCATCGTCTTCGGCCTCGCAAGCCGCTCCTGCGGCCGCCTCGAGCCCAGCGCTCACGCTGTCGATATCTCGCTGCGCCTGCTGCGTCAGCACCTTTCCGCGAAACCCGTCGCGAGCCTGCAGTCCTTCGGAGATCGCCTCGAGCTCCGTGCGGTCGAGCTCTTGCCCCAGCCTCTGAACCCCTTCGAGGCAGGTCCGAGACGCTTCGGTTTCGACCATGCCCGAGGCGGCGAAAGACACTGCCGCAAGCGCGACGGCCCCCGCAGTGCATCCGGCCACCCACGGCCACCGCGACCGCTGCGAGCGTTCCAAAGCGATCAGCAGTGAGCCCATCTCCGCGTAGCGAGCTTCGGGGCGCGTCTGGAGGCCCCGAGCAAGCACCCGCCGCACGCGGGGGAGTCCGTGCTCCCGCGAAGCCGCCGAGGACTCGGATGGCCGGGCACCAAACAACATCTCCCACAACGACACGCAGAACGCGTATTGGTCGGCTCGGGCATCGACCTCTGCACCCTTCCGCTGCTCGGGGGCCATGTACCCGGGCGTTCCGCGATCGGAGTCCGCCGCCTCGCCAGAGGTCGACTGAGTCACGTCCGACCGTGTATGGTGCACCTGAGTCGAGGCGATCCCGAAATCGACGATCTGCGGTCGACCGCCGGACCCCACCAACACGTTCTCCGGCTTGAAGTCGCGATGCACCACGGAAGCTTGGTGGGCGGCCTCGAGGCCTCGCCCAATCTGCTCGAACATCCTCACCACTTCAGCGGTGCCGGGCCGCGTCGTCTCGAACCACAGCCGCAGCGTCTGTCCTTCGACGAACTCCATCACCACGAACGCCTGCTCGTCCTCGACGACGACGTCATGCACCGCCACCACGTTTGGATGACGCAGACGTGCCATCGTGGTCGATTCCTCGAGCAGCCGCTCGCGGTGGGCACGGGCCGCCCAGTCGCCTTGCAGCACCTTGATTGCAACGTCGCGACAGAGCAGCTCGTCACGCCCCCGATAGACAACGCCCATGCCTCCCCGACCCAGCTCGACACCCAACGTGTATCGTCGCCCGTTGCCCGCGGGGACCGTAGGCACGGACACGGCGTGCACTTCGGCGATCGCGGAGAAACACGCCTCGCAGCCCTCCATGTGGGCCTGCGCCTGCGCCTTGAGTTCGGCATTCAGTGTTCCCTCGACCCATCCCAGGAGCGTGCCTTCGTCGAGGCAGCCGGAGTCCGAGGGGGGCGGGGACATACGGGGGCAGCCTAGCAGGCTCCACATGGCCTAGACTGGAAACCATGAGCGACGCTTTCGCCGACAGTCTCCGGCAAGCCTGGATGCGTGCGCTCGCTCGATGGCCGAACATCGAGCTCGACGAAGACGACTACCTCTCGCATGCACGGGACAGCGACGGCCTCGCCACGCCTGCTGGCCTCGAAGACTTGGTGCTGGCGCTGGCCTGTCTGCGCCAACATCGGGCCGCGCTCCGGCACTTTGAGCGCGACATCATGTCCGGTGTGGGTGCGGCAATTGCCCGTATCGAAGTCCGCCCCGACGCGGTCGACGAAGTGAAGCAACGTCTCCGAACGCGCCTCCTCACCGGCGCGGAACCAAGAATCGCCCACTACCGGGGGGCCGGGCCCTTGGCTGCCTGGGTCAACGTGAGCGCGATTCGAACCGCACTCAACGCGAGGCGCGCAGATCGCCGGGCGGAGCGTCACACCACGGGGGCCGCGGATCTGGACGATCCACTCGCAGAGCTGGTCCTGGCCGTGGACACACTCGATGTCGAGCTCGAGCTGCTCAAGACCCGGTTTCGCGGGGCATTCTCGGGCGCAGTCCGAGCGGCGTGTCGAGACCTCGGCGACCGAGACCGGGCACTCCTCAAGATGCAGCTGCTCGACGGCCACGGCATCGACGTGATCGCTGGGCTCTACGACGTCCACCGCTCGACCGCCTCACGCTGGATGCACCGGGCCCGTCAGGCC
>CAYGTG010000872.1:0-410 GCA_964352485.1 uncultured Nannocystaceae bacterium
CCAAGGCAGATGTCGATCTCGTCGCCATGGTCGCGGCCGTTTCCGACCTCGTCTCGTCGCAGCAGTCTTCGAGCAAAATTCCCAAAGACGAGATGACCAAAGCGCTCGCGTCCGGAATCCTCGTCGAGGGGGTCGACGTGCTGACCACCCTCACCGGGCGTCACGGGAAGCGGACCCACTTTCTAGGGTTTGGGGCCCAGACGGTCGAGGACCCCGCCGACGAATCCACGGTTCGGTCCGCCCTCTTCCGCGCCGGGCAGACCAAGCTCAAAAGCAAGGGCGCGCAGTCGATCTTCGTCAACCGGGTTGGTGTTCCCGGCGTTGGCTTTGGCAGCGACACCAACACCGGCGTGCTCTTGCTCCGCGGTGGCGCCGACGTGCGCGACGCGGGCCCGCCGCGCCCAAAAACA
>CAYGTG010000872.1:420-4036 GCA_964352485.1 uncultured Nannocystaceae bacterium
CTGCGTGGTTGCTCGACCAGCTTGCCCCTGAGGTCGGCGGCGCATGAGCGAAGAATTCGAAATGCTCGCGCGTCAGGTCGCGCTGCGCCTGCGACGGCTTCAGGGGGCTCATGACACGCACTATGTCCGCGTCGGCACCGCGCCGCCGGTCTCGAAGGATCATGTTGAAGCAGGCTCCGGCGCCCCTGCGCAGCCAGTTCAGCCGCGCCCTGCCGCATCCCAACCTGCCCGCAATGCCGGCAAGTCGGTCGACGCGCAGGCGGCCCTGCGAAGTCAGGCCGCGAGCTGGAGCGCCGCGACCAAGCTCGAGTACTTGCGTAAGAAGAACGTCGGAGACTGCCAACGGTGCGGACTCTGCCGCACGCGTACCAACATCGTCTTCGGCGTTGGCAACGCCGAAACCAAGATCATGTTCGTGGGGGAAGCGCCCGGTGGTGATGAGGACCGTACGGGCGAGCCGTTTGTGGGACGAGCCGGGCAGTTGCTCGACCGGTGGCTCGTTGAGCTTGGGATGTCCCGCGCAGACGTGTACATCGCGAATGTTCTCAAGTGTCGGCCTCCGGCAAATCGCGATCCTCAACCCGAAGAGGTCGAGCGCTGTTCGCCGTTCCTTCGGGCGCAGATTCGTGCGATCCGACCTGCGGTTGTCGTGGGTCTCGGTCGGCATGCTGGCATGCTCTTGTCTCGCCGCGAGGGCATGTCCCTAAAGGCCATGCGTGGCGCGCGTCTTGAGTATGACGCGACATCTCCCAAGGAGGCGCCTCGCAGCTTCGTCATTCCGCTGGTCGTCACCTATCACCCGGCCTACGTCCTGCGGCAAAGCGGGGGGGCCGAGGACGAGGCAACAGGGTTGGTGATGACGGACCTGCGCCGCGCGTTGGACATCGCGCAGCAGAGCCTCCGCTGCACGCCGTGAGGACGTCGTCAAGTCTTCGGCGAATCTCGGCGGCGTTGGTGATGTGCGGGGACGATCTCGGAAGAGATCCTGAAAACGGTTGACGCCGATGGGCCGCCCTTCTAAGTTGGCCACCCCCGATGGATGCGGGGTCCAGGCGCATGACGAAGGCTGAACTCATCGAGAGAATCGCGCGTTCACGCAACCTGCCGCCCGACATCACCAAGAAGGACATTGCGGCCATCCTCGGGATCGCGTTCGAGGAACTCGCGAACTACTTCGCAAAAGCGAAAGTCACGCGCAGCACGTCTCCTCGTTTTACGTTTCCGCGGTTCGGCACATTCACCAAGAAGAAGCGACCTGCCCGTCGCGGCGTCAATCCGCGCACGCTGGAGCCCATGCAGATCGACGCGTCGTGCACCGTTGATTTCAAGGCCAGCAAGGAACTCCGCGATCAGATGAATGGGGCGGTCGCCAAGGCTGGCAAGACGACCAAGGCGTCCCGTCGATCCGGCGCCAGCGCGACTGCCCAAGCGATGGCGACGGCCAAGACCACCAGACCGACGGCCAGAACGACGGCCAAGACGACCGCCAAGACGACCGCCAAGACGACCGCCAAGACGACCGCCAAGACGACCGCCAACAAGACGAGAGGCAGTAAACCGTCGTCGAGCAAGTCCGTGTCCCGTGCCAGCGTCGCTCCAAAAAAGCGCAACACAAAGGTCGCCGCCGCGAAGCTTGCCAAGGTCGCCCCGAGCGGCCGCCTGCTCACACCGAGGGACGAGGACGCCGAACTCGATGCCCTGATCGATGACGAGAGCCTGTTCGTCGAGCTGCCTGCGACACGTCTCAAGCGGGTGCGCCCGGGCCAGTCCACAGGCCCTGCGGGCAAGCCGGGCTCGACCGAGACCGGGTGACTTCTGCTCGAGCGTGCTGCCGTATTCAGCGTCCGCGCTGTGGAGCTGTCGAGCGATCCTACGTGACGCGTCACAACTGACGGGCCGACACCGCGCGCGTATAGTGCCCGACCTATGTCCGGGACCGAAGGATCATGGCGGGACCGCGCGTTTCATGCCCTCGCACGTTGGGGAACCGAGCGTCCCTGGCGAGTGCTTGGCGTGTTGCTGATCGCGTTGGTCGGCTTTGCTGCGATGCTTCCGGGCTTGGCGGTGACAACGTCGCGGACCAACATGGTCTCCGACGACGACCCGCAGCAGCGGCGAATGAACGCGTTCTACGAGCGCTTTGGGCGGCCGGACTACCCGCTCTTCGTCATCTCGGGCGGGAGCGCCGAGGACCGTCGCGCGGTCGTCGACTCCATCACCGCCGTGCTGGAGAAAGACCCCGCGCTCCGCGGACGCGTGTTCGGGAGGGTGAAGCCGCGCGATGTCGCGTCGATCCTGCTCCTGCAGCAGCCTGCTGCACTGGCTCAGCTTTCCGCTGCACTGCCCCCCGGGCAGGACGGCGGTGCGTTCCTCGAGCAGGGCTTGCAGGGCTGGCTCTCTGGTCTGGCCGCGCAGATTGAAGCGGGTATCGAGGGCACAAACGATGCCGGGGCGACCGGCGGCCTCGACAAAGCGGCCGAAGGTCTAGGCCAGCTTGCCCAGCTTGCCCAGACGCTCGAAGCGGTGGCCAACGGTGAGGACTTGATGGCCCGTTTCGAAGGGCAGACATCGTTCGAGCAAGACGGCATCGACGCGCGCGGCTACCTCGTGACCTCGGACCGAGAGCACAACCTGCTTGCCATCTACGCGGACGTCCCCAGCGATGAAGGACGCGTGCTTGCCCCGCTCGTCGAGCAGCTTCGTGAGGCTCGAGACGAAGCGATGGCAGGCGCACCCGCCGGAGTCACGGCCAACTTGACCGGTCTTCCGGCGCTTGCCGTGGACGAGCTCGAGATCGTCGAACTGGGCCTGGTGATCACCAGCATCGCCGCGACGATCGGAATCTTCGGTCTGTGCCTGCTCTTGTTCCGGTCGCTGCGTCAAACCATCGTTGCGTTGCTTCCGTTGGCGCCCGGCATTGTGGGCACGCTTGCTGTCGTTCGGCTGCTGTACGACGACCTCAACATCATCACCTCGGGATTCGTCGCCGTGCTTCTTGGGCTCGGAATCGATTTCTCGGTGCACATCATCTCCCGACGCAACGAGGAGATTCGAGCCGGCCGCACGCCAGACGAAGCCATTACGATCTCCTTGCGACGCACCGGACCGGGCATTTTCACCGGCGCTGTGGTGACCGCGGCTGCATTTCTCACCAACATGACGACTGAGTTCACCGCCTACGGCGAACTCGGAGCCGTGACGGCGGCCGGGCTCATCCTGATGGTCATCATCACCTTCGCGATCATTCCTCCCTTGCTGAGCGTTGGCCGGTCCGCAAAGGTCGAGATCCGTATCGCCCCCGAGCCGCCCGGCATCGCCAGCATCCCGGGCCTGATTCGGCGGGCCAAGACGGTGGTGCTCGGCGGTGCCGTGGCGTTGGCCGCCGTCGGTGCGGTCAACGTCCAAGCCCTCGACTACAACCCTCGCTACTTCGACTTTCTGCCCGACACCACCGAGAGCGCGCAGGGCCTGAGCGTGCTGGAGTACGACGCCCTCGCATCCCCGGTGTTCGCCGCGTTTGCGGCGGAGGATATCGAAGCCGCCCGGGCAAAAGCCGCCGGGCTGCGGGCGCTGGACAGCGTGGCAGGGGTGCAGACGCCAAGCGACCTGCTTCCGC
>CAYGTG010000873.1:0-4022 GCA_964352485.1 uncultured Nannocystaceae bacterium
CGTCGGGGCAGACCATCGCGTCGGCAGGGCATCCGAAGTCACCGTCGGTGTCGCCGCTATCGGACTCGCTCTCGGACGCCGTGGCCACCGCGGTTTCGGACTCGACCTCACCCAGTGATTCGTCCTTGTCGCAGGCGACGAGCGTGAGGAGTGTGGAGCAGAGGATGGGGGATAGGAGGCTACGAGTCAGCATGGCTAGTCTCTGCTGGGTTTGTGGCCGCGCCCAAGTCCAGGTATCACGAAAAATGCAGTGTCCTTGTCGATTGTAGCGCTCGCCCTCGCCGCGGGGCTGTCCGAGCCCGCCGCCTGTCCCATGAAGACCGAAGGCACCCCGTACGTCATCGATCCCGGCTGCTACACCAGCTGCAGCCCGGACGCCCCCACCGAGTGCGACGACGCATCCGTCTGCATGGTGGTGGAGATCAACCCTTGTATCTGTAGCGACCTCGAAGGCGTAGACTGCTGCGGTGCGTGCGGCTCGGCCGACGCGTTGTGCATCCCGGTCGTCACGGGTGAAGCCTGCGATGCCGTGGCCGGCAACTACCTCTCGCTCGACGAGTACGAGTGCGGACTCTCCCCCGACGGCGTCGAGATGTGCCAGTGGCAGCTCAACCTCGAGGAGGACGGCAGCTACCTGTGGATGTACTCCGACGTTGGCGAAGGTGGAGACTACGCCTGCAAAGACGGCGTCGTGTCTGTGGGCAACAATCCCAACCTCAGCGCCACCTACGAGCCCGGGATCGGCGTGCTGACCTGGGACGGCATCGAGTACGGCAAGGTCGAGTTCTAGCGCTCGATCGCGTTCAGCAGCGGCAGCAGCTCCTGCGCCGAGACGAAGGTGGAGACCGTCTTGGCCGGAGGCGGCACCTCGCCGTGCGCGAAGGCCTTGGCCTCCTCGGAGGTCATCGGCCACAAAATCACCCACGGCATCGCGGATCCGCCGACCCGCATCTGGAGAGCCTCGGCCTCGGGCTTCGGGTCGGTGACGTCGAGTCGGGCGAGCACGAACCCGCGGCCCAGCGACGCCACAACGCCCGGGTCCCTGAAGGTCTTCGCTTCGAGTTCGCGACAGGGAACACACCAATCCGCACGAACATCGAGCAGCAACGCACGGTCGTTCGCG
Source organism: uncultured Nannocystaceae bacterium (assembly GCA_964352485.1). Classification (GTDB taxonomy): domain Bacteria; phylum Myxococcota_A; class Polyangia; order Nannocystales; family Nannocystaceae; genus CAJXVA01. The sequence goes on from CAYGTG010000873.1 coordinate 1,124, forward strand.
TGAGCCTCGGCAGCCAGTTCAAACAAGGCATCATCCGAGCTCACATCGCGCCAGCGAAGCGCATTCACCTCGGGCTCCGACGCGGAGAGGGGCGGAGACGAGGATCCACCGCACGCCACGAGCAGCGCAAAACCGATGCAACGATGCATGCGCGGACGATGCCTGCGAGCGCTGAACGTCGTCAACGGGCGGTCCAGCGCACCCGGGAACGATTCGGCTGGCTCTGTCCCTGGCTCTCGGTCACCCTGCGCAACGATGGGTGCCCATCTGGGAGAGCTGTACTCGGTCGGAACCGCCCTGTGCTGGGTCGGGACCGCGGTGCTGTTCACCAAGGCTGGCGAGCGGATGGGTTCGATGGTCGTCAACCTGCTCCGGCTCGTGATGGCACTGCCGATTCTCATTGGCGTGGCCTGGTTGGCCCGAGGCATGCCGTGGCCAACCGACGCGTCGGAACATGCGTGGCTGTGGTTGTCGATCTCGGGGCTGGTCGGGTTCACCTTCGGAGATCTCTGCTTGTTTCGAGCCTTCCTGCTGCTCGGGCCCCGGCTGAGCACGCTCATGATGTCGTTCGCGCCTCCACTCGCAGCCCTCGCGGGCTGGATCTGGCTCGATGAGCGACTTGGCCCGTGGCAGCTCGGCGGCATGGTCACCATCCTCGTGGGGGTCGTGTGGGCGATCCTCGACCGCACCCCGTCCGCGGCGAACTCAGCAACCCCATCGGCCCGCCGTTGGGGCGTGCTGCTGGGGTTTTGCGGCGCGCTGGGGCAAGGCGTTGGGCTTGTCCTGTCCAAGTACGGGATGGCGGACTACGACGCGGTTGCGGCCAATCAGATCCGCGTGTTCGCGGGCATGGTTGGCTTCGCGGCGGTGTTCACCGTCATCGGCTGGTGGCCCCGCGTTCGTCGCAGCCTGAGCGACGGTGCAGGGTTGGCCTACACGGCCGGCGGCGCGTTTGCGGGCCCGTTCCTTGGCGTCACGCTGTCCCTGCTGGCCGTGCAGCACATCGAAGCCGGAGTCGCGGCCAGCATCATGGGCACGACGCCGGTCTTGATCATCCCCTACATGGTTTGGGTCGGAAAAGAGCGCGTGGGTGTCGGCGGGGTCTTCGGGGCCATCGTTGCGGTCTGCGGCGTTGCGGTCCTATTTCTCGCCCCGAGCTGAGCGGCTGCGGGGCTTCGACGGGGCCATCGCATGGACCCGACCCTGGGCCGCGCGAAACCGCGCTGCTCCCGCGCCGGGCATTGTCATGGAACGACCATCTGTAGTTTTTTTCGCACCGAGCTAGACCCATGTTGGTGGGCTAGCGTTGCCAGACCCGAGCCGCGAAACGGCGAACGGGGAAAAAGACGATGCGACGAATCAACGGTATTTCCAAGCTGAGCGTGATGGTCCTTCTGTGCGGCGCGGCTGCGCTCGGAGCGTGTGACAGCGCGTCCGAAGACAACGCCCCGGCCCCGGCGAGCGCCTCCGAGAGCGCGGAAAAAAGGGACGACGGTCAGCTCGCTCAATCGGACAACGCGAGCAGCCTCAAGCGTTCCTCCGACAAAGCGAGCAGCGTTGCGGATCCATCTGCTCAGACCCCCGCCAATGGAGACGGAGCAGAGCCCGCGCTCGAAGAGGAGCCAGCCCCGGCCGAAGACGAGATTGCGATGCCGTCGAGCGCGGCCATGCCCGCACCCGCCGACGCCGAGAGGTCGATGGGACTGATCGGATCTCGCAAAGGCGGCGCAGCGCTTCCGCGGAAGAAAACCTCCGGCGCACGAACACCACCGAGCAGCCGCCGACCGCCGGGCAAGTGGGCCGAAGCGCCGCCTCCACCACCGAAGGCCGCCCCCAAGCCTACGAGCGGCGAAGGGTACGACCTCGTCCAGGAGAACGAGTTCATCGCGGTTGCCGACGACCCCCGCTCAACCTTCTCCATCGATGTCGACACCGCCAGCTACTCGAACATCCGTCGATACCTCGAAGGAGGCTCGATGCCTCCCCCCGAAGCGGTTCGCGTCGAGGAGATGATCAACTACTTCTCGTACAACTACGAGAGCCCCATCGGCACCGGTCCGTTCTCGATCAACACCGAGGTCAGCGGCACGCCCTGGAACGAGGATTCGCTGCTCGTCTCGGTCGGCCTCCAGGGGCAGCGCATCGACATGAGTGAGGTCGGCGCCCGCAACCTTGTCTTCTTGCTCGATGTCTCGGGCTCGATGAACGACCCCGACAAGCTCCCGCTGCTCAAGCAGGGCTTGGGCATGCTGGTCAACAACCTCCGCGACAACGACCGCGTGTCGATCGTCGTCTACGCGGGTGCCTCCGGTGTGGTGCTTCAGCCCACGATGGGCAGCGACAAACCTCGCATCATGGAGGCCCTGCAGCGCCTCGAGGCCGGTGGCTCCACCAACGGTGGCGACGGCATCAAGCTCGCGTACAGCATGGCCAGCAAGAACTTCGAGAAGGGTGGCATCAACCGCGTCATCCTGGCCACCGACGGCGACTTCAACGTGGGCGTCACCAACCGCACCGAGCTGGTCGAGCTCATCGAGGACAAGCGCAAGAGCGGCGTATTCCTGTCTGTCCTGGGCTTCGGTACCGGCAACATGCAGGACTCCACCATGGAGATGCTGGCCGACAAGGGCAACGGCAACTATGCCTACATCGACAACAAGGCCGAGGCGCGCAAGGTCCTGGTCGAAGAGGCTGGCGGCACGCTGGTGACCATCGCCAAGGACGTGAAGATTCAGGTCGAGTTCAATCCCTCCGAGGTCGAGAGCTACCGCCTGATCGGCTACGAGAACCGCAAGCTCGCCCACGCCGACTTCAACGACGACACCAAAGACGCCGGTGAGATCGGCGCCGGTCACTCGGTCACCGCGCTGTACGAAGTCACGCCCAAGGGCAGCAAGAC
>CAYGTG010000874.1:0-846 GCA_964352485.1 uncultured Nannocystaceae bacterium
GTGAAGCTTGAGAAGGTTGACTGAGAGGCGCTGCAGGATCGGATGCGCGAACGTCACGATGATCCGGGCGCCCGGCGCAAACAGCTCGCGCCGCAGGATCGTCTGGTCCATGTCGATCAGCATCGACTCGACGTCGTCGCTGCTGGGGCTGAACAGCAAGGGCGTCACCCCCCAGTACAGCGCGAGGGCTTGGTAGGTGTCGGCGTTGGAGGTGAACGCGATGATCGGGACGCGCGGGCGGTACTCGGAGACGAGGCGCGCCATGCCGCCGGACTTGGTGACGCAGCAGATGCCCTCGGTCTCGGGCCAGCTCTCGGCGGAGGTCACCGCGGCCAGCGCGATCGCGTTGGTGGTGTGCCCGAGCTTGAGGTCGACGCGAGGGCGGCTCCAGTTGCGGGGCGCGCTCTCGGTGCTGCGGATGATCTTGTCCATCGTGCGCACGACGAGGACGGGGTGCACTCCGGTAGCGGTCTCGCCGCTGAGCATGACCGAGTCGCTGCCGTCGAGGACGGCGTTTGCGACGTCAGAGGCCTCGGCCCGGGTCGGCCTCGGCTTGGTGATCATGGAGTCGAGCATCTGCGTCGCGGTGATGACGAGCTTGCCGGAGCGGTTGCACATCTCGATCGCCCGCTTTTGAATGATGGGCACGAGCTCGGGACCCATCTCCACCCCCAGGTCACCGCGGGCGACCATGACGCCGTCCGCGGCTGCGACGATCTCCTCCAGGCGCTCCACGGCCTCGGGCTTTTCAACCTTGGCGATCAGGGGCACCACGCGGCCCTTGGCGCGCATCACCTCTCGGGCCAGCTCGAGGTCCTCGGGGTTGCGAACGAAGGACAGGGCGAC
>CAYGTG010000874.1:856-4016 GCA_964352485.1 uncultured Nannocystaceae bacterium
AGGTCGGCACCGAGGTCGAGCGCAAACTCGAGATCGACGCGGTCTCGCTCGGTCAGCGCGGGGACGGCCAGCCTGCGGCCGGGAATGTTGATGCCCTTGTTCGAGGACAGCAGTCCGCCTTGAACGACGGTAGTGAGCAGAACGTTGCCGTCGGAGCTGGCGACGGTCAGCTCGATGTTGCCGTCGTCGAGCAGGATCCGGTCCCCGGTCTTGCAGTCGGACGTCAGGTTGGCGTAGGTCGTGGTGACCTTGGCCAGATCACCGGTCTGCTCGACGGGTCCCTTGGGGTCGGTGCTGATCGCGAGCTTGTGGCCTTGCTCCAAGATGAAGCCGTCCTTGGGGATCTTCCCGACGCGAATCTTGGGGCCCTGAAGGTCGGCCAGGATCGCGACCGGGGTGTTGCGACGACTCGCCTCGCGACGGACGGTTTTGAACGTCCGGGCGTGGACGTCGTGGCTGCCGTGGGAGAAGTTCAGCCGAGCGGCGTTCATGCCGGCGTCGATGAGCGCTCCGACCACCTCGGGCGACTGGCTGGAGGGACCGAGGGTGCAGAGGATTTTGCAGTGTCGGCCTGGTCGTTGCATGGGGCAGAGAATGGCCCATATGGCGGCGAAAGCCCACGTCTGTGCAGCCACGGGGACTGCGCCGTTCGGTTCCAAATGAAGGATCTGCGGGCCTGGAGACATTCAGTGACCGCGGTGTGACCGTTTGACACGCGCATCGCGATTCGAGGAGTCTTGCAATGATGACGAAACGGGCTTGGCTTGGGGCGGTCGCACTCGCGGGTGTGGTGGCATGTGACTCTGCTGCTGCACAGGAGCAGCCGGCCGACTCCGGGCTCACGACGGCTCCAGGCGCAACGACGGCCACCGGGACGGACGGCGCAGAGTCGGGCGCGTCGCAGGGGTCATCGACCGGCGGACCGGACTCTGAGAGCACCAGCACGACCGGCACGACCGAACCGCCGGTCGAGCCGCCCGTCGTGTTCGACTTTGGAGCGTTTCCGGATGTGGGCGCGTTTTGCGGGGCCCCCAACCCGGTCTCCTGCGACGACGAGGACGACGATCCTTGGCACGCGATGGGGCTGAACTGCCTCGGCGGTCCCCAGGTGGAGGGCTCGTTCACCGGCGATCCGGACCAGCTCTACGTCCACCAGGGCAACTTCGGCACCTCGGACGCGTTTCCGCCCCGAGAGGGCGAGAAGTTCGCGATCCTCTCCAGCGGCGTCGCCCAGGAGATGGTCACCACCGTAGGCGGGACGATTTCCGGATCGATGGGGGGCGGAAACCTCCCGGATCTCCCCGCGCCGATGACCCGCACCGAGGTCTCGCCCGGGGGCGGGGACACGTGCGTGGACAACCCGGCGCTCGTGGGAACCGGTGACTGCTCGAACACCGTCGAGGTTCAGTACTCGCAGGGCGGCACGGCCAACGACCTGGCCTTCCTCTCGCTGTCGGTGGAGGTGCCCGAGAACACGTTCGGCTTCACCTACGACTTCGCGTTCTTCTCGGTCGAGTACCCGGTCTTCTATCAAAGCCAGTACAACGACATGTACGTGGCGTGGCTGGAGTCCGAGGGCTGGACCGGCAACATCTCGTTCGACGAGTTCGGATCCCCGATCGCGCTCAACTCCGGCTTCCTCGACTACAAGGACGCGCCAAACTCGACCGATTGCCCGGCTCCCTGTGTGGCGCCGGAGCTGGCGGGGACGGCCGCACAGGGACACGCTGGCACGCGGTGGCTGACGACCAACGCACCGGTCACGCCCGGGGAGACGATCGAGGTCTACTTCGCGATCTTCGACCTGGCCGACACGGCGCTCGACTCGGCCGTGCTGCTCGACAACTGGATCTGGACCTGCGAAGGCAGTCCCCCGGTCACGATTCCGGGCTGATTCGGCCGGGGGTCGGCTGAAATCGCCTCGGCTTTGCTGGCGCGCGCGAGGCTCTGTACGGTAGTGGGGTGTCCCGCTGTGCATTGGCTGTGGTCTGCCTGACGTTGTCGGTCGGTTGCTTCAACCCGGACGACCCCGCGGCGGACACGGACGCGGGGGAGACGGGCGGCTCCTCCGGCGCGCCGACGAGCGGCCCGACGACCGCCACGAGCAGCGGGCCGACGGCGAGCGGCTCGAGCAGCGAGGGCACCACGGTCGGTCCGACCGTGGCCGATACGGGCTCGGGCGACAGCTCCAGCGGCGGCCCTGAAATCCCGCAGTGGGGTGAAGGCGACCCACCAGACTTCGGAGATCTGGGCGACGACGGCGAGGGCGACGTGCTGGTGGTGCATGCCCTCGAGGGCGAGGACGCGGTGGACGTGTGGCTGGTCGGGGAGGCCAAGCCGGTGGCCACGGGCCTGGCTCCGCGAGATGCAATTCGGCTCCAGGGCGTGCCCCGGGATGCTCGCCGGGTGGTGTTGGCCCGGGCTGGAACCCTCGAGGCGGTCGCGTGCTCGGACTGGTTTCCGCTGCGCGCCGACGAGCAGTGGGCCACGGTCGCGACGCTCGGTGAGCATGACTGCAGCTCGAGCGCGGACGGCGTGACGCCCACCTTCCAGCAGGCACAGGCCCTGACGGGCAACACCGTCCGCTTCGTGCATGCGGCGGTCGCCGATCCGCTGTCCATCGAACGGCAAAGCGTGCTCGAGCCCGGACCCCTCGAACCCCGGGGCACCGTGATCGGCACCGATCTTCCGGACTGCAAGAGCTCCGGGTGCTCGATCGGCTACAGCGTCTCTTCGCCGGGGATCGGCGCACCGCGTCAGGTGACGTTCGCGACGGAGACCGTCGCCGATGTGCCGCCGCCGGGCGAGATGATGTTCGTGGTCCTTGGAGATGTACGTGAGGACTGGCCCCGCGAGACGGAGTCCGTTTCGATGCTCGCGGTGACGATCGAGGGGGACGCTCGGTTGCTGATGCGCGATCCGGAGGTTGCGTTCACGGCCCCCGAGACCAGCGGGGACGTGACGTTCACCATCCCGGCACCGCCCTCAGTGTTCGAGGTTGGCGTGGGGCAGCCGTGCTCGATGGAAGAGACCTGCACGCTCGACACCGCCGCCTTTCGCCCCGGCTCTGTGTCCTTCGGTGCTTCGGGGCCGACCGGGGAGGGTGCCGACGAGAGCCTCGAGCTCGAGGCCGGTCAGCGCTACGTCTTGATCTACACGC
>CAYGTG010000875.1:0-4014 GCA_964352485.1 uncultured Nannocystaceae bacterium
CCTCGCGTTGCCACCGCTCCACGTCCGGATTGGGGTGGGGGGGCAGGGGGCGGTTGGAAGGACTGGGAGCCCCGCAGCGCGCGGCGCAATGGCCGAATCGGATCGTTTGGGGTGGGGCCCGAAACCTTGAGACAGTAGCATGTCCTGTGTGGTTTCGACCGTGTTTGCGTGCTTTGCGCGATCCTGTTGCGTGGCCCGGCGCACTTTTTCCGGGCCCGGCCAACCCAGAGGGCAGGCTTGTGGCTAGGGGACCCACGTGAGCGGGATGAGCAGCGCGCGAGACAGCCGGCCGGCGCCCAACGGCTGGCCCTGGAGCCTTCTGGAGGGCTTTCGCGCCGGCGACACCGCCGCGCTACGAGACGTGTATCGGCTCTACGCGGAGGACGTCTCCAAGCAGCTCCGGTTTGGCTTCAGCTTCGACTCCCGCGGGCGGGCCCATCGGTTCGTTGGCTACAGCTCCGCGTTCGACCTTCAGGACGCGCTGCACGAGACCTTTCGCCGGGCGTTCGAGCCCCGCGCGCGTCAGGGGTACGACGGCCTGCGTCCGTATGGCCCCTACCTGCGAACGATCGCGCGCAACGTCGTGTTGCGTACGTTCCGCAAGCGCGAGATCTCATTCCCCCCCGTCGCCGACGATGATGATGATCGTCCCGCGGTGACGGCCTGGGGCGACGAAGGGCCGACGCCCGAGCAGTCGGTCGGCTCCGCGCAGGTGCAGAAGCTGGTCCGTTCTTTCCTCGAGACGCTCGATGCAGACTCGCGGCGGCTGCTCGAGATTCGGTTCATCGAGGGCAAGTCACAACGGGATGCGGCGGAACTGCTGGGTATCGGCCGCCAGCAAGTACGCTCGCGCGAGGTCAAGCTGCGCACGGCGTTGGTCAAGTATCTCAAGGCACAGGGGGAGTCGGGGTTGCTGTCGCATACGGCGCTGCTCGCCCTGCTGGCCCTGACGCAGCTCGTGCAAGAGGGGATGGCAGCGGGATGAGTTGGACGCGATCGAAAGTGTGGAGACGCATCGAGGACGCGGTGTCTGGGCGTCTCGAGGAGCCGCAGCGAGCGTCGTTGTTCGAGGAACTCCGCGACAACGAGACGGCGCGCGCGGACTACGACCTGACGTTCGAGGCGATGCGTGAGCTGGAGCAGGCCCCTGTGGCCCAGGTGGAGCTCGACATCGTTGAGGCGTGGCTTGTCAGTGACCTCGAGTCGCAGGCCGTGGCCGAACTCGCGTGGTGGCGGCGCCCTTGGATGGCCGCGGTGCTCGCGGTTGCGGCCGCCGCGGTCTTGGTGGTCGCGCTCGCCCCCGAAGGCGGGAACCCGGACAACGACGGGTTTCAAGCCCGCGGTGCCGGGGACCCCCGTGGATTGGCGATCGATGCTCTATGTCCACAAGGGGCAGGTGCGATGGATCACCAGGGACTCAAGCCGGCGGCGGAGCACGGCTGTGCACTGAGTCAGACGCTCTCGTTTGCATATCGTATCGACCCCACGGTCAGCACCGGGGGAGCGTTGAGCCTGTTTGGGGTCGATGAAGCTGGTGACGTTCTGTACTACGCGCCCACGCCCGCCGATGGGGCCGCACTCGATGCGCAGCCCGGGACCTGGACCCCGCTTCCGATGGTTGTGCAGCTGGGGGTGAATCACGAGGCAGGCGCCGTCGTCGTGTATGGCCTCGTGTCCTCGCAAGCGCCCACCGTGGCGCAACTCGACGCGATGGCGGCCGCTCTGGCCAACGCGGGGCCCGCCGCCATCGGCGACGCAGCTTGGCACCGACGACTCTCGGACGAGCCCACCGTCGCTGCGCTGTGTCCCGCGCCCACGTCCTGCGAGAGCGCAGAGCTGTCCTTCACGATCTACGAGGCAAACCCATGAAACGCTTCACTGCAATGCTGGCCCCCGCGCTCCTCGCCCTCGGCATCACCGGCGCTGTGGTGCCGGAGGCCCGGGCCTCGACAGGGTCCAGCGTCCTGCCGCTGTCGATGCGGATGCCCAAGCATCAGTTCGCGCTGGTCATCGGGAGCAACGCGACGCTGGACGCGTCTTCGGACCCACTGCGGTTCGCCGATGATGACGCCGCAGCGATGGCGGAGCTGCTCACCGAGGTCGGCTACGACGTCGCGCTGGTCACCACGCTCGATTCGGAAAGTCAGGCGCTGCACCCTGCGCTGGTTCGCACGGCGTTCGACCCCTCACCCGAGGGCCTCGACGCCGCATGGACACAGCTTCGCAAGCGGATGGATGCCGTCGATGGTGAGATCGAGCTGATGATCTACTACTCGGGGCACGGCGACGTGGGTCCCGACGGACAGGGATACTTGACGCTCTCGGGTGGAAAGCTGACCCGCAACCGGCTGTTCTCGGAGATCCTCGAAGGGTCTCCCGCGGACCACAACCACGTGCTGATCGATGCCTGCCGCAGCGAGCAGTTCGTGCTCACGCGGGGGAAGAAAACGTGGAAAGACGACCGCTCTGGGGAGGATGCGCGCGAGGATGTCGGTCGCTACCTGGGCAAGAACCACCTCGGTGGACACCCCGATACGGGGGTCATCGTCGCCCATTCGGCCGACCAACAGACGCACGAGTGGGAGCGATACCGCGGGGGCATCTTCACCCATCAGTTGTTGTCCGGCCTCCGTGGCGGCGCCGACCTCAACGGCGACGGCGCGGTGGAGTACTCGGAACTTGGGGCGTTCGTCGCGGCGGCCAACAGCGGGGTCAAGGATCCTCGGGCGCGGCTCTCGGTGACCGTGCGTCCACCCGCAGAGAACCAGCGTCAGCCCGTTCTGCGGCATGAAGATGTCTCCGCCAAGCGCGTGCTGTACTTCCCCGAAGGCGAAGACCAGCGTCTGTACACGGTCGAAGACTCCCGTGGGGTTCGGCTCGCAGACCTTCGACGCGCGGGAGACCGTCCGGGTTACCTCCGCCTGCCCGACGGGGACATGTTCGTGTCTCGACGCAGCGCGGACGGGGCCGGAGACGCTCAAGAAGCCACCATCCCCGCAGACGTCGAAGGACGAACGGAGGTTCTAGAGCTGTCGTTTACTCGGACCCAACGCGCGGCTCGAGGCGCGCTCGACCAGGCGTTTCGCGCTGGCTTGTTCGCGACCCCGTACGGCCCCGGTTACTACACCGGCTACACCGACACGCGAGGCCTGCTCGGGGTCGAGGACCCAAAGTGGCGCGTGGAGGTGTGGGAAGTCGACTCGGATGGCAACGAGACCAAGGTCTCCGAGACCGAGGTCGAGGCGCCCACCGCCGACGATGCGCTCGAGACCGAGATCCTGGTCACCGAGCAGGACTCCGACGACCGTGCGCAAAGGACCTGGGGCGGGTTGTTTTTCGGCACCGTCGTGACGCCTCAAAACCCTGGTGGACGACTCGATGCCGAAGCGGGACGCGTCGATTCCAGTGACTACCGAGGATGCCTCTCACCCGACGACCCCAACGCATGTTCGGTGCTCCGCGGCTTTGACCTGCGCTGGCAGGTGTTCCGCACCAACGCGAAGAAGAAGTACCCAGGCTGGCTGGGCTATGTGCGAACCGGATACACGGCAGGGCATGCCGTCTTCCCCGCGGACGTACCGATGGGCGAGATGCTCGAGCGAGGCACTGCCGTGGCCGGATCCTATGTGGCGGTTCCGGTGTTCCTCGGCGGCAACGTCTATGTGTTCGACAACTTCCCGCTGCGGCCCTACGCCGGCATGGGCTTCGGGTTCGACGTGGTCCGCATGCGGTACGAGCGCTCGGAGGCTGCGACCCGCACCGTGACCAAGGCCCGGATCGGGTTCGAACTTCACGCGGGTCTCGAGGCCCGGATCACCAACCACGTCGCACTCAGTGCGGAAGTCATGCAGCTTTGGGGTGCCCGAAAGCGCTTCGACGGCATTCCAGACTTCGCGAACCGAGGATTCTCGATGGTGTTCGGCATCGCGGTCGGGTTCGGTCTGCACGATTCGAAACATGCCCGCCGCGTTAGCGCGCTCACCCCTCGGGCGCGGGGCTTGGCGGGGGCGCGCT
>CAYGTG010000876.1:0-4014 GCA_964352485.1 uncultured Nannocystaceae bacterium
AGCCGGCCGCTGGCCCGCTGCGACACCACCGCCCTCGCCGGCGGGAAGCCGTACTCCTCCGCCCCTGCTTTTTCCCATTTCATTTCGCTTAGACGCAGACGCTCAACATCGGGGGCAGCTGCACCACGCCGGTGAGCTTCGTGCTCGGCGTTGGCTGAGGGCTCGGCTCAGCAAGCTTCGTTGATGTCGACGAGGATCTCGACCCCGAGCAGGTACCAGGTGCCCTCGATGCGTCCGAAATCGAACTTCTGCGTGTCCCAGTAGACGGTGTGCGTCACCGAGAAGGCGGTGCGCTGCATGGCCTCGAAGGTCTCTCGGTCCAACCCGAACCCCACTTCGTCGTCCTCGTACCCCCGCCGCGGCGCCCACGGCCGCAGGGCGAAGCCATCTTCGACCGGGTCGTCGTCGCTGATGCTCGTCATCGAGGCCCAGGACTCGAGCACATTCGTCGTGGTGGGGACGACGGCGTCGAGTTGGAACCTGCACTCGTCGTCGGTGCGGGCCTCTTCGGTCGGGAGCGATGCCGCCGACCGCAGCGCCTGCAGCAGCCCTTGGCCGTCGACGTCGGCCCCGAACCCCTCGGTGGTGATCGAGACCCAGCGAGCGTAGTGGTCGAGCGAGATCATCCGGATGCCGTCGCTGTCGTACGAGAGGATGAACAGCCCCCGCTCGGGGTGGATGAGGTCGTCGATGTCCTTCGCCGCCCGGGCCCGGGCCTGCAGCGCCACCGATGCGGCCCGGGCATCCACGTCGGGCATGCGCGTAGGGTCCTCACCGGTCGCGCCCAGCCGGGCGTTGTAGCGAAGCGCCTCGACCTCGTCCGCGAGGCTCTGCGGCATCGGGTCACCCTCGAGGGCGTCGACGTCCTCGAAGACCGCGGCCGGGCTACGGACCGTCCGCGGTGGCGGTGGTGGAGGCTCCTGGGCGGCCTCCGCCGCGATTGTCGTGGGGCCGGCCGTCTCGGGCATCCGTGGCGAGGCGGTCGGGGCGGCGTGACATCCGGCGAGCAGGAGGACCACGCCGAACCGCAGGGCGGTCATCGGCATCACGGGACAAGCTTTGCACACATCTCGCCCAACGAACGATGGGACGACGTCCATTCCCGATGGCTGCGACGCTCGTCAGGAGAGCGAGAACAAGAGCAGCTGTCCGGGGGGCGAGGGCCGCGGCGGAGGCCGAGCACCGCGGAGGTCTGCGGCAATCTGCTCAGGGGTGGTGACGGCCCGGGTGACGCGCATGGGCCCGTTGCAGCGGGCGCAGACGGAGATGTCGATACGGAAGACGCGAGCGAGGAGCGTCATCCACGAGAGCCGGCGGTGGGCGGCGGCACGAAGCTGACTCTCGAGCCCGGTGGTGATGGCAGGAAGCTGGAGGGGGCCGTGGGGGATGAAGAGGGCGAGCTGCTTGGGCTGCGGCTGCGTGTCAGGCCGAGGGATGATGCGGGAGCGCAGGGCGTGGTGCCCCGCGAGGACAGATGATGCGGGCCGCGATCGAGCAGACGCTCGCCGCGACGAAGGTGGACGCGACCCAGATCCAGGTCGCGCACGTGGGCAACTTCGCGGGAGCGCTGTTCAGCGGATCAGCGCGGTCCGCCGGGCCTTCTAGCCCTACTTCGCGGCCTTCTGAAGCGCCTTCAGCTTCTTGGCGACGACCTTGCCCAGCGCGTGGCCCTTGAGGGCCGAGAGGTTGTCGATGGTGAGAGTGCTGGGATCCGAGGACTTCCGCTTCACGCCACACTGTGGGCAGTTCTCGAGGAACTGCAGGAACTCGGTGGCCTGGCTCGGGTTCAGGGCGGGGGGCGACCCGTTGGCGCCGCAGCTCGAGGCCCCGTTGACACGGACGGTGGTGGGCTTCCACGCGTCGTCGACCACGGCGGTCGTACCGGCCTTGCCATAGATCGCGTAGCGGTCCCGGGGGGCGTCCTTGCCGACCTGAAGGCGCTCTGCGACCCGGCCGTTGGCGGAGACCTCGATGAACGCGGCGTCGGGGAGCTTGGAGACCTCGGCGGTGCACACGTAGTGCGTGCTTCCACGCGCCCGCGAGAGCGTGCCGAGGTACTTCACCGATCCCGCGCTCTTCCAGGACTCTAGCTTGGGCGCCTTGTTGCCCAGGGCGGTACGGGGGTTGGCGCCGAGGTAGACGCGGGTCTCGACCCCGGTCTTGCGGTTGGTGCCGTCCGGGCCCAGGACCTCGCTGCAACTCGCCCCGATCTTCTGCTCGAGATCCTCGTTCACCGTCACCAGGCCCACCGGGAGCGTTACCCCCCCGGCCTTCACGCACCGGGGGACCTGGGTGGGGATCCGGATCTTCGCGCGCACCTTCCCCGCGCCGGGCTTGCCGTCGAAGCGGGCGACGGCGGACACGTGGACCCGGTCCGGGTCCTGCACGGTGTACAGGTGCAGGTCGGCGCCGAAGTCGTTGCTGAGCTCGGAGACGGACTTGCCGATCCCCGGCAGGTCGGCCTCGTAGGTGCTCGAGATCAGGTCGTCGGCCGAGTCGATGCCCATCTCGAGCTCCTTGCGGAGTTCCTTCTGGATCTGGGGCACCGCGTCGTTGAACGCCTTCGCGACCCGCTTGGCGTACATCTCCTCGATCTTGTCCTCGGCGACCTCGGCTGCCGCGTCGCCGAGAAGCGTCAGGAACCCGGCGATGGCGAGCGGTCCACCGCCCATGATCCCGAACGGGGTCGCGCCGATTTGGAATCCGATCTCGGTGCCGAGCTCGGCCGCGACGTCGTTGAGCTCGAGGCTGAGGTCGGTGTCCTCGAGGGTGAACTTCGAGTCGAACGCGTCGATCTTCACCTTCGGCCACAGGCTGACCGTTGCGGTCACCTCTGCGCCGATCTCGACGAACGCGTCGACGTCGACGTCGGCGCTGTTGGCCCAGGTCTCGGCGTGGACGTCGGCGTGGATGTCGATGCGGACCCGCGCGACGACCGAGGCCTGGACCTTGGCGCTCTTCCCCCCGCGGCCGAGCACCTTCAACTTCGGCTGTCCTTTCTCGGTGAACTTCGCCTTGGCCTTCAGCTTGATGCTCCACTCCACGTCCGGGCAGGGGTCGGTGCAGACGGCGGTCCCGGACTTCTTCTTGCCCAGGGCCTTCTTCACGACGGCGTTCAGCTCCTTCTCCAGCGTGTCGTAGGGGATCTCCATGCCGCCCTGCCAATCGGGTGCCTTGCCCATCGCCTCGAGGGTCTTCATGTTCCCTGGGGGCCGGGGCACCTGGGCATGGACCCGCAGGGTCTTGGGAGCCGCATTCGCGTCGCCGGCGACCAGGAGGAGGGCTGCAGTGATGAGGGGGAGTTTCCAGTTCCGTGCCATGGCGGGGTCTCTGCGAACTGAACGCGGCCCCCCGGGGATGTGACGGCTATTTCTGCTCGAGCTCGTCTCGGGCCTGGGTCTGCAGGCCCTCGATCATCTCCAAGAGCGGAGGATGTTGGAGTTTCTCGGCGATGGGGCGCGCCTTGGCGAGGTCGTCCAGAGCCGCCTGGGGCCGCGATTGCATCATGTGCATCATGGCTCGGTTGGCGAGCGCACCGGCGACCTGGGAGGACTCGGGGGTCAGCTCCAAAAGGAGCTCGAGGGCAGCGTCGATCGACGTGAGCGCGCGGTCGAGGTCTTCGAGCTTGGCGTAGGCGGTGGCGAGGCTGATCAACATGAGGCCCCGGTTCAACGCACCGGGCCCCCCGGCTTCCTCGTAGGCATCGATCGAGCGCTTCAGGGCGTCTCGAGCCTCTTCGTGGCGGTCGAGATCGACGAGCGTCTGTCCGATGAACGCCCAGCACGAGCCCAGCTCGAACGGGTCGGGGGTGGGCCGAGCGAGGGAGACCTCGAGCGCCCGTCGATGCACCTCGAGGGCCTCCTCGAGGTCGCCGGCGGTACGCAGGACGGAACCGAGAGAGTTCAAGGAGACGATCGCGCGAGGGTTCTCATCGCCGAAGAGCCGCCGCTTGAGCGCGATCGCCTCTCTCATCGGGGCGACCGCTTCTTCGGCGCGTCCCAGGTGGGATAGCGC